>RGBY01000501.1 GCA_009919445.1 Planctomycetia bacterium | reverse complement strand
TCGTCAACGGCTGGGCCTTGAGTCAGCGGTCGAACTGCAGCTTGATAGTCCATTCGACTATGAATCGCAGGCCGAACTCGTCCTCGTTGACCGGCTGCCCGAGCCGAGCCAGCGAGAAGCCTATGACCGCGATGTCGCGAAGATGCTGCGGCATTTTGTGGCGGCTGCCCGAGGCCGCACGATGGTGCTCTTCACCAGTCATCAGGCGCTCGCCAAGGCCTCGGCGGAGTTGGCTGGCTTTTGCATTCGCAATCAGTTGCGGCCGGTCAGTCAGGCCGATGGGCTCTCACGGGGCCGCATGCTTGATGACTTTCGGGCCGCAGACGAGGCGGTCCTGCTGGGCACTGACGGCTTTTGGCAGGGCATCGACCTGCCGGGCGATCTACTGACGCAGGTGATCATCACCCGCCTTCCCTTCGCTGTCCCCGATCGGCCGCTGGTGGCAGCTCGGATTGAGGCGATCAAGGCAGCCGGTGGCAATGCCTTTGCCGAGTACCAACTGCCCGAGGCGGTGATCAAGCTTAAGCAGGGCTTCGGTCGGCTGATCCGCACCCGTGAGGACCGGGGCCGCGTTGTGATCCTCGACCCGCGGATGATCACCAAGCCTTACGGCCGTATCTTTCGGGCCAGCCTTCCCCAGGCCCGGCTGGTGATCGAGCAGGCAAATGCCGCCAGCCGCTGAAGGAAGTGCCCACCAAGTAAGTCTGGAGAATTTCCAGCGGTGACGGTCTGTCGCCTTGCAATTACTTGCTCACGACCCTGAACTTGGCCCGTGGCACAAAATTCTGACAACTGCGCAACGGGATGGTAGGGTCATGCCGGTATGCACAGGAAGGAAATTATCATGCAACGAACAATACTGCTTGTCTTCATCACCTTGTGGGCCACAGCCGGGCTGGCCGCTGACCGTGCGATTGTGCTGCATGGTCAGCAGGCCAAAGTGATCGGCTCAACGCTGCGGTATGAACCGCAGCCGCACAAGCAGACACTCGGCTGCTGGACCAACGCTGCCGATGCAGCTGAGTGGACGTTCACTGCAGCTCGTTCGGGCGAGTATGCCGTTGAGGTCTTGCAGGGTTGTGGCCGGGGCCAAGGGGGCAGCACGATGCAGGTGACGGTCGATGCCGACCGTTCCGGCAGTCAGTCGCTCGACTTCGTGGTTGAGGAGACCGGCCACTTTCAGGCCTTCAAACCCCGGGCAGTCGGCCGGGTGACGCTTGCCGCCGGTGCGCATTCGCTGCACATCAAGCCGAAAGAGATTGCGAAGAAGGCCTGTTGTGACATCCGTCAGGTTCGGCTGGTGCCGGTGCTGGCTGCCG
>RGBY01000051.1 GCA_009919445.1 Planctomycetia bacterium | reverse complement strand
CCCTGAGCATGAGGCGGCTGCTGTCCTTGAGGCCTGGACGGCAGCATGGCATCCAGCTGTTCTGGCGGCTGCTGCCGGCCCGCCGGATTGGGCGAGTGTCGAGCTGCCTTGGCGTCGCGAAGGCGACATCGTTGGTGTTGTTCCTGCAGGGTTCGCCGAGGCCTTCGCTGCTGGAGCGGCCGCACCGCCTGATCCCAAACAGCAGTTCATGCAGGCAGAGGAGTCGCCAGCACTTGCTGGCCGCCTGCTTACGGCCTTGGGTGTGGTTGCCGATGGCTCTGCTTCCCAGCACGAAGCCTGGCAGGACGAAATCGTCCAAGACTTTTTTGCGCTGGGGTTGGCAATGCTCCTTGGGCAGCGTCTGGCGCGACGCATGCGGGCTGGTGCCGAGTCTGATTTGGAGCAGGCTGGCTTTTCCGGCATTGTGCAGGCGGCAGCCACCGCTTGGCAGACTGCAGATGAGCAGGCGACTCGTGACCGATTGGGTGAAGCCTTTGGCTGTCTTGAGGTGATTCGTGATCATTTTTATCCCGTCGAATGCTGGTGCCTGGACCTGATTCTCCTCAGCCCAACGACAATCAATGAGCTGCCAGTCGAACTAAGCCAGGCGACCCCAGCGGCCGTGCTGGCTGATCCAGAGACGGTGAGCTGTCTCAAGACACTACCGCCTACGATTTATGGGCAACTCCAGCAGCGGCTTTCGGCAGGTACGCTGTCAGTAGTTGGCAGTCTGTCTGCTGAGATTCCCTTGGCACTTTCACCGCCGGAACGCATCGCACGTGAATTGGCAGCTGTGCGACAAGACTGGCAGGATACGCTCGGGGTCGCTCCTGCCATCTACGCTCAGCAGGCCGGGCCGGTTGCCCCGCTGCTACCGCAGTTGCTCAGTCAGTCGGGCTACTCGGGGGTGCTTTGGGCCAGTTTTGACGGCCGTCAGCTGCCCGACCCAGCCGCGAGTCGTTTCCGGTGGCAGGATGCGGCGAACGGGATCGACGCGGTCCGGCCTCGACTTTTTGACGGTCGCCGTGCCGCCGCAGTGCTGGCGTTACCGGTCACTCTTGGTGACGCCATGGATCATGATCACACGGTTGTACTCATGGCCTGTCACCATGCAGGGACGGCCAGTCCCTGGTTTGACATGCTACGGAGGCTGGCCTCGTGGACAAATCTGTTTGGTCGTTTCTGTACGCCCGAAACCTTTCTCGAAGAGACCGACCATCTGGCCGAAACCGTTCGCTTTGATCGGGATGCCTTCCCCGTTCGCATGACACCGCTGACGTCACTGCCAGTCCGCGAGGGGCTGGAGGCAGCTGAGCCCCTGGCCACCCAGGTTTCCCAGTTGGTGGCCGAGGCTCAGGCTGTGGTGCAAACAAGGCGAGAGGCGGCAAAAGCCCTCTCGGCGGCAGGCTGTTCATCGCCGGCAGCCGCGTCCTCACAACCTCAGCCGCACCAGGCTGGTTGGGGTCGTGGTGGCCTTTCCGTCAGCCGCAGGAAAACGAACTCACGTTATCTGCGAACGGCCTGCAGGTGCGGGTCCATCAAGGCACCGGTGGCATTGTCTCACTTCGCCGTGGGCCCAACGGGCGAAACCGTTTGTCGCAGCAACTGGCCATTTGCTGGCCTGATAGCACAGTCCGCAATGGCTGGCAGGCTCCTCCGCCCGCCTATTCCACCATGGTCGCTGACAGCATTGATCGGGTTGACGGAACACTTGTCAGCCGTGGTCATTTGGTTGATTCGCAGGGACAACATCTCGCGGCCTTTGTGCAGAGGGTCTGTCTGGCTCCCGACATTCAGGCGGTCTTCCTCGAAGGAACGGTTGACCTGACGACGCGGGCGGCTGCCCTCGCCGGCAGCGATTCTGACCCATGGAGCCGATTCCTCGCCTGTCGGTTTGCCTGGAACGAAAATGATTTTTGTGACGTTGAACGCACGGTTCAGACACAGCTGGTGGCGACTGAGCGTCAACGCATCTGCTCCCCCTGGCTCGTTGGTCTCTCAAGCGAAGGGGGCGGACTCGCTCGTGGCAGTGGTGCCCAGGCGGCTGATGCTCATGCCAGCCGGCTCCAGCTGTTTACAGCTGGCCTGCCCTGGCACCTACGAAGCAGCCCGCATACGCTTGACACGCTGCTGTCGACCGATCTGACAGCCCGGCAATTGACCTATCGGCTTGCCATTGGCATTGATCTTTCCCACGCGGTAGAGCGGGCAGCCTGCTGGGCTGCCACTGGGTCACTTGCGGCGGAAACGCTGCCGCTGCAGCTGCCGAGCGGGGTCCGGCTTGTTGCCGCCGAGCAGTGCGGGAATGAAGAGGGTCTTGTCGGATTACGGCTGCGGCTGCTTGAATCGCTGGGGCGACGGCAGATGCTGCGGCTGAGCTGCGGTCAGCCGGTCTGTCGAGCAAGGCGTTGTGGCGACTCAGAGGGCCGCCACCGCGAGCAGACGAGCGTGGTGGTCGTCGGTGACGCCGTTGAGTATTCCCTGACCCCGTACGAATGGGTCGATCTGGAGATCTGGTTTGGCAATGATCATCACCCTTGATGGGCCGGCAGGTGCCGGAAAGAGTTCCACGGCACGGCGGCTCGCGGCTCGCCTTGGCTGGTGCTACATGGATACCGGGGCCATGTACCGGGCCGTCGCCCTGGCGGCACTCAACAAGGGGGTGCCACTGACCGACCAGGAAGGGCTGGCAACCCTGGCCGGTAGCCTCCCGATTCGGTTTGTTGACGGTCGTGTGGAACTTGACGGAATCGACATCTCGACAGAAATCCGTACAGACCGCATCACCACAGCAACCCGGCCCGTGGCTGATGCACCCCCGGTTCGACAGGCCATGAAGCAGCTCCAGAGGAACATGGCCCAGCAAATCAACGTGGTCACTGAGGGCCGCGATCAAGGCTCCGTTGTCTTTCCGTCTGCTCCGCTCAAGGTTTTTCTTGTCGCCTCACCAGAGGAGCGGGCGCGACGCCGGCATGGTGAGCAGGCTAGCCGGCCAGGGGTCGGCCCGACCGTCGCGGAAATCCTGGAATCGCAGACACAGCGTGACGAAGGGGACCGCAGCCGTCCGGTTGGCGCGATGCGGGCAGCTGACGACGCGGTTGTGATTGAGACCGATGGACTCACGCTTGAACAGGTTGTCGAGCAGATCCTTGAACTTGCCCGCGGCCGTGGACTCACCAGCGCAGCCAAGACCCCGTCGCAGGACCGACCATGACCCACCAGCCAGCAGACAAACCGGCGGCTCAGGCTACGACGGCGACCGTGACGACCAGCCATCCGATCTGGTGGGGCCGTTGGCTCTACAACCTGCTCTGGGTGCTCTGCCGGACGTTGGCGATATCCGTGCTGGGTTTCCGGCTACGCCGGGCCGGGCGGCTGCCTCGGGACGGAGGGCTGCTGGTGCTCTCCAGTCATCAGAGTCATCTCGACCCACTGCTTCTCGGACTGGCCACCGACCGCAGGCTTTCCAGCTTGGCGAGAAGTTCGCTGTTTCAGTTTGGGCCATTTGGCCGTGTGATTACTGCACTCGATGCCGTACCGATTGACCGTACAGCCTCGACGGTGAAGGCAATGAAGACCGTCATCAGCCGGCTCCGTGGGGGGGCGGCAGTAATTGTTTTTGGCGAAGGAACCCGCACCACAACCGGTGAGCTCGGGTCGCTAAAAAGTGGCTTTGCCCTTCTGGCCAAGCGGGCCGGCGTGCCGATTGCGCCGGTGGCAATTGTGGGAGCCTTCGAATGCTGGCCTCGCTTTCGGCTGCTGCCTCGGCCCGGTCGGATTCGACTGGAGTTCGGAGAGGTGATTCCGGCGGCAGAAGTAGCCATGCTTGATGAGCGGCAGTTAGTCGAGCGTTGTGAGCGTGAACTTCAAGAACTTGATCGCCGCGCCCGCCGGACTCGAGCCGGACAGCCCTTAGCGGGTGAGCACGGGAACTGATGGCAATCACGTTCATGGTCTGAGCAGCGGCGTGCCGGCCGTGTTCGGGCTGAACGCGTTGTGCGGACAGCACCGGCGGTCGTGTCGCGACCAATGCCGACTGCTGGGGAGAGCCGATTGCATTTCTTGCGGCCAAGTGGCGGTGGCCGTCAGCAGTTGGTTTCTGTTTCTCCCCTTCTGTCTGTTTCTCCCCCCACTTCTGATAGTAGGCACGATGAACTGTTTCTCGGTGCGCCTGGTGGCGCTGGCTGGTCTCCTTTCTGTTGGATTTCTTGATTCGTTTGGGTCGGCGGCTGAAGCGTTTCCCTCGGCTTTTGTTCCAGTTCCTGGCCGGGGCCAGAAAATCGATTACCTCGGAGACATCTTTGAGGATGAGGACTGGACCTTTTTTCACGCCCATCCCAAAAGTTCCCGTGAAGAGGATGGGATGGCCCGCGGGCCTCTCGGCCGCTCGGCCAATGGACGCCTGCAGGAAGGCCCAGAGCGTGGGCAGCCAGACATGCTGGAAGTCATCCGCACCCCCGCCGGTGGTCTGCCGGGTAGCCGTCATGCCCTGCTCGTACGAACGCTGCACTCAGGGGTCCCGGGCACCTATTCGCTGGCGGTGCAACAGGATGATCTCATCTGTGGCATTACCACGCGGCTTGGGACCCAGATTCCGGTTCGAGAAATCCCTAGTTGTGTCGTCCGAGTTTGGCTACCACCGGCTGCAGAGTGGGAGAATCGGAGCGGACCCCACTTCGGGATTCGCGTCGGCCTGCGGACCACCACGATGGAGCCCAATCGGGGACTCTTTGCAGTCGGCAGCTCTCCGGTGGTCGAGCCCTACTGGCCGGGCATGTGGATTCACTTTCGCAGCGAAACGTCCAAAGGAGTCGAGGCTGACTCTGCGTTGATCAAGGTTCGGGGGGACCGCCGTGGCATTGATTTTCGGGTCAAGGACATTCCAGCCGAACAGTTTGGCTGGTGGACCTTTGGCATCTCGTTGTCAGCAGATGGTCAGGTGCACTATTTTGCCAGTCCAGGGGTCGATGACCTGACACCGGCTGATTATCTCACAAGTCAGTACCCTTATGGCTTTCAGGCGGAGCGGCTCAACTCGTTCTTCTTCAATGCCTGCAATCTCAACGACGGGCACTCGTGGTCGACTCCGTTCGTGCTCGATGACCCAGCGGTTTACATCGTCGATTCTGCCCGGGTCGAAAATCTAGTGGAACGGCGGGAGGCCTACGAAAGCCGGCGGCAACAAAAACGGTCGGCTCGGCAGGGAGCCAGTGGGAGTGTTCGCTGAATGAGGGCGTGCCGGAGGTCAGGCAGCGGCATGACGCAGGCGGAGGGCGTTCGCGATCACGGCCAGGCTGCTGAGGCTCATGGCGGCAGCCGCGACCATTGGGTCAAGCTGCCAACGCTCGCCCAGCATGGGGACGAAGAGGCCGGCGGCCAGAGGGATGCCGAGGCAATTGTAGGCAAAGGCCAAGGTGAGATTCTGGCGGATGTTGCGGAGCACGCTGCGGCTTAACCGCTGGGCCCGTTCAATTCCGGCGACGTCACCGCCAGCAAGGGTGACTGCAGCAGTTTCGATCGCCACATCGCTGCCGGTCCCCATCGCCATGCCGACATCGGCTGCGGCGAGGGCTGGAGCATCATTGACTCCATCACCCGCCACGGCGACCCGGTGGCCAGCCGCCTGGAGGGCAAGCACACGATCATGCTTGGCCTGTGGGGTGAGGCTGGCTGCCACGCAGTCGATGCCCAGTTGTTTCGCTACGACGGTGGCGGAGTCGGCATGGTCACCGGTTAGCATGCAGGGTGTCACCCCCGCCTGTTGGAGGCGGGCGAGGGTGCTGGCGGCTTCCAGTTTGATTGGGTCAGTGACGGCAAGCAGGCCGATGAGCCGAGCGTCGCAGGCGACGAAGAACACGGTTTTGCCCTGCTGCCGCAGCGGTCTTGCATGTTCAGCGGCGGCATCACACATGGTTTGTGGCGTCCCCTTTTGAGCAAGAAAGTCGAGGCTGCCGACAGCGACCACTGTTTCTTTAACCATCCCACTGACCCCACCGCCAACGGTGGCGGTAAAGGCTGTTACCGCGGGTACGACAAGCTGTCGCTCCCGGGCTGCTGCGACGATTGCGGTGGCAAGAGGATGCTCACTTGCAGCTTCGACCGCTGCGGCTGTGGCCAGAAGATCGTCAGGATCGGTTGCAAGGAAGGGGATGAGATCGGTCACGGCTGGTCGGCCCTGGGTGAGCGTGCCAGTTTTATCAATCAACAGCCGGTCGATTCCGGCGAGTGTTTCCAAGGCCGTGGCATCGCGGAAGAGAATCCCCAACCGGGCGGCCCGCCCAACCCCAACGACGATTGACATCGGGGTTGCCAGGCCAACGGCACAGGGACAGGCGACAACCAGCACGGCCACTGCCCTGATGACGGCTGTTGAGAGTGCCGGCTCGGGCCCAAGGAGCAACCAGGAGATGAAGGTGATGGCGGCGATTCCAAGCACAATCGGGACAAAGATAGCGGCGACCCGATCGGCGAGCCGCTGGATGGGCGGTCGGCTTCGCTGGGCTTGAGAGACCAGGGCAACTATGCGGGCAAGCACGGTCTCTTGCCCCACCTGTTCGGCTAGCATTACCAGACTGCCGGTACCGTTGACCGTGCCGCCAATCAGGCGGTCCTGGCACTGTTTCACAACCGGTACAGGCTCACCGGTAACAAGTGATTCATCAACATGGCTTTTCCCTTCCACAACGCGACCGTCAACCGGGATTTTTTCACCCGGACGGACTCGGAGCCGGTTTCCCGGCTGCACTGCTTCGAGGGGCACATCCTGTTCGCCATCTAGCGTGAGCAGGTGGGCAGTGTCTGGCGTGAGCGCTAGCAGGTCACGAATGGCGGTGCCAGTTAGCCTGCGGGCCCGCAGTTCGAGTACCTGCCCAAGCAACACCAGCACCACGATCATGCCCGCAGCATCAAAGAACAGGTCAGGCATCCCGGTTGCAGCGTCCCGGAATGAATCTGGAAACCACTCAGGTGCGATGACGGCCATGCAGCTGAAGCCGCAGGCGGCAAAGACGCCACCGGCAATCAGTGTGAACATGTTGAGTCGGCCAGTGCGGAGGCTGGCTAGCCCGCGGGTGAGAAGCGGCCAGCCGCAGCCGAGTACGATCGTCACCGCGAGAACCAGCTGGAGCCATTGACTGGCCCTCGTTGGAATCTGGTCAGCAACCGGCAGGCCAATCATTGGTCCCATCGCCAGAAGCATGAGCGGCACGACAAAAATGACGCCGCAGATGAGCCGCAGGGTCATTTCACGGAGTTCTGGGTCAGTCGTTTCCTCGCCAGTCGCGACTGCTCGTTCAAGTGCCATGCCACACATGGGGCATGCGGCTGGAACTTCAGAGGTAACCCCGGGACACATCGGGCAGAAATAGCCCGTCGCTGGGCGGGCAACAACGCTGGCCCCTGCCGAATCCCCTGTTTTTATATCCCCTGTTCTCACAACTCCTGAGCCCACAACTCCTGAGTCGTGACAGCACGAGGAGCATGAACCCGAGGTCTGCGGCGAGGTGGGTGAGGAGTCGAAAGTCTGCACGCCAGAAGCAACCCAGAAAGATCAGAAAGATTTGTTTGGCTGAGGCCTATTTGAGGGCCCATTGGAATCCAAGAGGCATCAGCCAGAGCGAACTTAAGCCAGAGCGAACTTATGTCAGAGCCAATGATACCGGTTGCCGGGGCTCCCGAGAGCCCGTGAGTCTACGGCTGGGCTGCTGCGGCAGCCGTTCCGCGGGCCCGCTTGAAGGGGTCAACCGTGCTGCCAGAAGGGCCGGGGGGTGGGCTGGTATTTGGCTGGGTGAAGGGCAGCAAGTTGGGCCAACGCAGGTTCATTCCCGGCCAGGAAGAGTCTGGCTCAGCCGGTGGGGGCATGCTGCTGGCGGGTGCGGCCGCCGGCTGACGCGGGAGTGCCGGGCCCATCTGGCCAAGCAGGTCAGTTGGGCGTGGAAAACCACCAACTGTCGCCGCTGGCGTCACAGTTGCGAGGCCAGCGGTGCGACTGAGAGGTCGAACCGCGACCTCGTCGATGCGGGCTTCGCCAATGCCAGTCAGGGCAAAGGTCACAGTAAGCGGTGGTGGCTCGGCTGCCGGTTCGACGGCAGGCGGCACCATGCGGTAGAGCACAAGCCGTCGCCAATTCCCTGTGCGATTGACGCGTTCGGCCAATGCCGGACCTCCGTAGGAATCAAAAACCAGGAGGCCATCGACAGAGCCTTGGATCGATTCAGGCACCCATACCTGCGCCGAAATTTCTAGCAGGGTGCCGGCGGCGGCCTGGATGGGAGGGGTGGTGATCCACAGGGGTGGGGTCTCCAAGACCAGAGGTGGCTGGTCTGAATCGACCGGGGCAGTCATCAGTCGAAGGCTTGTCTGGCCGCCTGCCGGCTGCAGGCTGGAAAGTTCGACTGCGGTGGAAATGTCTGCTGTGGACTGAACGAAGTGTCGCCAGCCAGTCCTGGCGAGTTGGTCGATTGCTTCCATGTCGCCGGCTGGCATCAGGTTTTCGCCGGGCGAAGCCGCCGCCAGGGCATCAAGAAATCGCCAGTGATCGGGGAGAGTCGCCGTGGAGGTAGTCAGTGGGCTGGCGACCATTGAGCCGGTCGCAGTCACTCCTCGTTCCCAGAAAAGTCGTTCCAGTTGGCCGGCAATCGCCCGTGAGCGTTCCAGCATCCTGACGGCGGTGGACGGGTCAGACGCAAGTACCGCCTCAGCTCGGCTGGCCTCTTGCTGAGCCTGGCTAAGCATCTCTGTCACGGGGAGTTGGCCGAGGGCCTGCTGGGGAAGTTCTGCGGCCAGCCGGCTGGTGCGGGCAATGGTGCTGGCCGCTTGAGAGCGGGCCAGCAAGGCGGCGGTTGGGGCATTGCGACGGACGATTTCTTGAACGTGGGCAGTGGCCGCATGATCACCGCTGATCAATACCACGGCGGCGGCGTGGAAGTTATCGAGGGTCATGGAAACCCCTCCGGTCACCCGGCGGTGCTCCAGGGGCCGCAGGGTACTGTGGGTGAGTGCCCAGGGACGGTGGGGTTCGGGCACGCCCGGCACCAAGAGGGTGAGCGGCTGCTCTTGTCGAGGAATGTCACCGTGATAGTGGCGGGCCATGATCTGCCCGCCCTGCACGGCCCGCCAGACCAGCACCACACGTGACCGTGAGGCCTCAATCACCATTGCGCGGACTTCAGGATCACTGGTTTCTGCATCGGCTGTGAAGCGGCCACTGGCTCCCCAGGCAGCGATGGTTTCCAGTTCGAGGTTGACCATCTGCACGGCGGCGGCCCGAGCGATCGTTTCAGAATCGTCAGCGTCAAGACGGCGTGACGATGTGAACAGGATGCCCCGACTACCGGCAGCTAACGTGGTGAAGGCTGCCCCGAGCAGGCTTTCGTCGTCGACCGGCAGACCATGATGACCGGTTCCCGACAGCAGGGCGGCCTGGGCCGCGGTTCGGGGAGCGATTTCGGTCGCCAGCGTTGTCAGCAGGGGAGTGCCTGGTCGGGCCAGTCGCGGCTGTTGCTGTAACCAAGTTAGATAGTTGGTCAGTTCCAGGCTCGTCCCCAAAATCGCCCGTCGGGCGACCAGCATATCGAGATGCCGGGAGAGTTCCCGCAGGCCGGAATCAGCCGAAGCGATGACTGGCCTTCCCTGCCGGCGGTCACAAATCCGCAGCCTGCGGACCTGCTCGGCCAGGCCTGCGACATCGTCGGTTGCCAGACCACTGCCCATGTCCCAAAGCAGGACACGGTCCCATTTGGTGGAAAATGCGGGAAGTTTTTCTGGTTCCCGAAGGTCGACCTCTGGGAGGGATGGCGGGGGGCAGATGATCCAGATATTTGCTCGTGCGGCTTCGGCCAGCAGGTCAGCCGAGGCTGGCTCCTGCAGCCGAACACAGTTGAAGCCAAGCCGGGCCAAGGCGATGAGAGGTTCTCCGTTGTGATCGATCGCCCGAGGGAAGAAGGGCTTGCCGGCCACCTCGAGCACACCGCGAACAAGTCCTGCAGCAGCCGCGGGTGGGCTTGCTAGTGTGGCTGCCCCAGCTGCGGGGCTTTGTGCCAGTGGCTGAGAAAGCGCGGCCTGTGGGCTGATGTGTCCAACAACGGAAAGGTCATCGAGGGCCACCGTGCAGCGGCCAACTCCTAGCGGTAGTTCAACTGTCAGCCCCGCGATGATGGCCCCGGTGAGTGAAATTGCTGGGCCATGCTCTGCCCGCAGAGCCGGCAGTCTGGTCTGCAACTGGTTTGGCAAATGGTTGACCTGCAGAGGCTGCCAGCGGCCGGTTCCCTGAAGCGGGGCGCCGGCCACAAAGACTTCAATGGGCTGGCCAGCGGTTGCCGCAGGATTGGGTAACAGAATCCGGGCTGCCAGCCGAACTCCCGGCTGATCGCAGCGGATCCAGAGTGTTGCCGCAAATTCATCAATGACAGCAGCGGTCGGCAGTGGCAACTGGAGGCGAGCCAGGGTCGATGTCGATGTCTCAAGGACGAGTTGTTCACACCCCTGTCCGGCATGCACGGCCGTGGAGGTGATCTCCTGGCTGAGTAACCGCAAGCCTGCCGCTGGGCTGACGGTGGCTTTGAGGGCTGGGCCCTCAAAGGCTTCAGTAAATGGCTCGGCTCTTGCCTGTCGCTGACTGCCGGCAAGCATCAGGCTGAGCGCCACGAGAACCCAGCGGAACCACCAGCGGGAAGGACCAGCTGGCCTGAGGAGGCAGCATGCTGCCCGGCAGCGGTTCTGCCGCAGCTGGACGGCTACACCGGTTATCGTGGTGGATCTGACCACCTGGTCTCCTCAGGAAATGGTGAAAACAGCAGGCAGCCTGATCGGCGCCATTCGGCTGAGGCTTGTACCAAGGAGAGAATGCTTTTCTCCAGAGGGCTCCGCAGCCGATCTGAGGAGAGGATTGATCTGAGTCGCGAAAAGAGGGTGGCTTGGGGGAGTGGGCAAGGATAATGCGGTCTTTCACCATTCCTGACGGTACGATGAACAGCTGAGGATTCCCCCAGATACTGCATTATGCCGACGCTCTCTACTGAAGAAGCCGCTGCCGCTGCGATCGAACTTGGCCTGGTCGAGTCGGCCGACATGGCGGCTGTCCGCCGGGAACTCGGCTCCCATGACGTGCCCCTTGAGAAACTCGGGGCTGCGCTGGTTCGTCGCGAATTGCTCACCGGCTTTCAGTGGGAGCGTCTTCAGAAGGGCTATCGCGGCGGATTTTTCTATGGTCGGGCCAAGGTGCTCTATCAGGCTGGAGCTGGATCATTCGCCCGTGTCTATCGGGCCATTAATGTCGACACGAGCGACATCTTGGCAGTGAAGGTCCTACGGAAGCGATTCTCCTCTGATGTCGATAAGTGTGAGCTGTTTCTCCGTGAGGGACGGATGGGGCTCATGCTGCGGCATCCCTCCATCGTTCGGACCGATGATGTCGGCCAGGAGGACAACAGCAGTTTCTTGACGATGGAGTTTGTCGAAGGTCAATCATTACGGGAATTGATCAAGATCCGCGGCGGGCTCGACCTTGCCCGGGGAATTGACATGGCGCTGCAGCTTATCGCCGCACTCGAGTATGCCCACGAAGAAGGAGTTACGCATCGTGACTTAAAGCCTTCCAACGTTCTGGTTTCATCCACCGGTCAGGCCAAACTGGTCGACTTCGGTCTGGCAAGTTTTATTGAGTCGAAGGGGAAAAAGGCTGACGAAGTCGGGAAACTACGGACCGTTGACTATGCCGCGCTTGAAACCGCCGGGGGTGTTCGTGGTGATGACATTCGGAGTGACGTCTTTTTTCTGGGCACGCTGATCTATCTGATTTTTGCCGGACGATCAGCATTGGTAGAAACCCGCGACCGCGAGGCCCGAGCCAATCCGCAGCGGTTTTCCGAGATTGAGCCGCTTGGCAAGGTTGCCCCGCACCTGCCCCGCGATCTGGTCGACATCATCAATAAGATGATCACGATCAAGCCTAAGCATCGCTTTCAGGCGGTCAGTGATGTGCGGCGAGCACTTGAGCCTATTCAGCTGCGGTATGCGGATGACACAACGGCTGCACCGCAGCCTGCGTCAGCTGTCAAACCCGCCAAACCTGCCAAGCCCGCAGACACTGATGCCAAAGATCACCAGTTGCGGATCATGGTGGTGGAGGTGTCGGGAAAGTCACAGGACTCGCTTCGGCAGTTCTTTACCAAGCAGGGATTTCGAGTGCTCGTTACGGAAAACCCGCAGCGGGCCCTGAAACGGTTTGAGACGAATCCCAAGCCAGCCGACATCATGCTGCTGAGCAGCCAGACGCTCGGCCAGGACGCGGTTGCCGTGTTCAATGCCTTGGCAGCGGACCCCTATCTCAAAAAGATCCCAGCCGTGCTCATTACCAGCCCCCGGCAGACTGAGTTGGCAGCGGAAGCGGTTGACGACGAGCTGCGGCAGGTGGTGACGATGCCATTTAAGGCAAGCGAACTTCTTCACCAGGTGCAGCGACTGGTGGCTGCTGCGGTCTGAGAGGAGAGGGATCACGCAGCCTGACTGTGATAGTCACAGCCATGGGGGATGCCCGCCAGTGGTCAATCGCGTAGGTGGAGCCCGCACTCGGTTTTGGCAGAACCACTCCAGCGACCGGCTCGTTCATCTTCTCCGGCGGTGATGGCTCTTGTGCAGGGCCAGCAGCCGATGCTGACGTACCCCTTGTCGTGGAGTGGGTTGTAGGGAACGTCCTCACTGACGATCCGCTCCCAGACTCGAGCCTTGGTCCAGTTGGCGAGTGGCGAGATTTTGACCACCCCAAACTTTTTGTCCCAACCCACAATCGGTGAGACAGCACGATCGGGGCTTTGGTCGCGACGGATTCCGCTCAT
>RGBY01000006.1 GCA_009919445.1 Planctomycetia bacterium | reverse complement strand
CAGCAACCGTCACCGGCATCTCTCGCCCTGCCCACCTTCCACATCAGCAGGCATTCGCCAGAAATGCAAGGTTTCGGTCGACGCCTTGCTGTCGACCGGTCATTCCATACGGGAGAAACCTGGGCACTGTTCTGTCTGGTGGAAAAAATTTTGAAAACCAGACGCTTGATTACGAGGATTGCCGCAATCAGGCAGAGAAACTGGTGCGAACCCGTACGCACCCAAGGAAGCCCCCGGTGGAAACCGGGAGATCACGCTGCCGGTCAATGGTCACAACCGGCTCGGGATTTTGAAACCGGGGCGATCCGTAAACAATCAAAAGGCCATGCCCGGAGGAGGTCCCGCGGCAGCATCCGTGCTGGTGGGGCCCGATCCGTGGCTGTTTCATTTGCCTGCCGGAGGATTCCGTAACAGGTCAACCCGTCCCTCTCATCCGGGCATGGCCAAAGTTCAAGAAGTACTTCACACAAGCAGTCGGGCGGTTGGCCCGACTTAGGTCGTGAGTTCGTCGATCCGGCGACGGAAGGCCGGCATCTCTGCTGTGATGAATTCGCCCCAGGCAACCGGGTTCCACAGCTCTACACAGACTGCTGCTCCAACCACCAACAGATCGCCGCCGGCGTCGACACCGAGGAATTCCCGAAAGCCATCGGGAATCACCAGCCGACCACGGCCGGCCAGGGTGACGGTGCGGTGACGTGTGGAAAGGAGCCGACCAAGATCCTGCACCTGATCGACCCGCTGACTGAGCGTGCCTGCCGCCAGCTTGCTTCGCAGTACGGCAACCGAGGCCTCCAAGCGTGGCTTCCAGACTGCTGCATTCCAAAGCGACAGGCAGCCGGCCCGCTCTTTGGCCAGCACGAGTTCCTGCCCCGCGGCCGTGAGTTCGTCGAGCAACTCGTTCGGCAGTCCCAGCCGGAACCGCTCGTCGAGCGTCCGTGGAAACTCTCCAATCAGCAGATCGTTCGCCGTTGCCATGAAGTTGCTGCATGCCACCAAAGGATTCGGCCGGCCCGGCACCATCGCCGAAGAACCTGCCGAATACTGCAATCCCTTGCGTTATTTTTGGCAAAAAACCCACGAAAAACAAGTATTAAACTCTTTTATGGGCTTAATTCCCACGAAAGCATACATATCTCTTCGAAACCTGCAAGTAGCCGGAAAGGCACAACTCAAACCCGAGAGGCGGGCCGGGGCATTGCGAAACCGATTTCCACGACGTTTCCGCGATATTTCCACGCAGAAATTGAGAATCTCAGCGAAATAGTCGTCTCGCTAGCCAAACGTTCGAAAACGCCATAGCGGCCACACCAGCCAAAGCGAATAGGCTCGCAGCGGTTCAGGCGGGACACCGGCAGGCAGACAATCAGCGGCAGGTGTCGCAAGAGGCGGCAGACTGCCCGGCCCCAATTTCGTTGCGGTATTCCTTGAGGGCCGCAGCTTCCTTCGAGAGTTTGAATTCCGGACCAGCGGGGAAGTACTGGATGTCATCCTGCAGGTAGTAACCGCTGGGCAAGGTCTGCCCGCCAACATCGACCTGGCAGCCAGTCAGCGTGACTCCCGCCACCATGGCCACCAGCAGCAAGCTGCGGCGAATAACTGTGCCAAAGACTGAGTGAGTGGCGAACATCCGATCCATGATCAGGCAACCTCCAAAAGCGTGCGGTAGAGGTATCGACCAGCCTGATCGGCAAACTTGTGATAATTCTGATTTTCCGCCTAATCCAACGAACCGGCCTGCCTGGCTTTCCAGCATCACCCACTTTATCCCCCGTGGCCGCTCGGTGAGAGACAGCCGCATCGAGAGGACGAGAAACTTGGGCCGGTCGCCTTTGCCGGCAAGAACGCCCACCGGGTATCGTCGAGGGGCGGGTCTGGTCGGCCCACTGCCTTTGGACAAACAGGAACCCTGCGGTGAACCGATTCTGCTGCTTCGCGTCGGTCCTGCTGGGTCTGGTGACAGGCCTCGCCTCGACTACCTGCCTGGGACAGGTGGTCATGGTTCCCGGTCTTGCTGGCGGCGGAGGGCGGACTGTCCCTGGGGAGACTTATGATCTCGCCCAGATTGCTCTGGCTGCCGGTCGCCTTCATGAGGCGTTTGAATTCGCCGAGGCTGAATATAAGGACTGCATGAAATTCGGCACGAGTCGCTGGATTGACTCAGCCGCTGCTGCCACGATGCTCGGCGAGTCCAGCTTCGAACTTGGACAGTTTCGCCAGGCGATCAACTTCTATAACGAAGCGATCCTGCAGGCGGTCTCGCAGGGCGATTGGCTGTTGGATGTCCGGTTTCCGGATCGGCCGCTGACACCACGTCAGAGCCGTAGCCAACTCTGGGGTGTTCCGCCGCGGCCAACCGTTCCGGCCGACCTGCCACGACGGATGTCGATCCGCCTGGGTACGGCTGACCCCAGAGGGGTGATGCAAAACGGGGGCGTGCTGTCCGCACCGATGGATTTCCCCATTCGTCCTCAGGAAATCATGCGGTCACTGGCGATCAGCCTCTACCGTCGGGCTGACCTCCTCGGCCCTCTCGCCAAGAATGGCCTCGCCATCGAGAAGGCCTCCGACTGGCTGCAACGCCGGCCGGCTCCTGCCAATCACTTTTCCCAAGCCTGGATCGACGTCTGCCTCGGTATCGTCATGTGGTCACAAGGCCGTACCGACCAGGCGTTCCCGTTGCTCAAACGCGGGCTCGTTTTAGAAACTCAGTTTGACCACCCGCTGACACCATGGGCCCTTCTTACCAGCGGACGCATCCTGCTGGCAGAAGGCAAGTGGCCAGAGGCGACCACCGTCTTCGAAGCTGCTACCTTTGCTGCTGCCGCCCAGGCCGATGCCCGAGCCCTGGAAGAGGCCTTTCGCTGGCTGGTGGCAGCCTCGCTTGCTGGAGAAGCCGGACTACCGTCCATGATTCCCGCTGCCGTCGCCTGGGCGGGCGACAACTTCCCGAGTTTGACAACACGGCTGCAGATCCTCTCCGCCGAGGCATTTGCCGAAGCGGGCAATCGGCAGCAAGCGGCACGCATCCTCGGCGAAGTCGACTCGCGGCTCCTTCCCCATGGGCTCGGCAAGGGCTGGTGCGGCAGCCATGCCACATACGCCGCTGCTCTGATTGATTATGCCAATGGCAATCGGACGGCCGGCGACCCAAAACTCGCCCAGGCACTGACGCTAGCTCGCAGCCACTCGCCGCGGCTTTTCCAGACGCAACTTCTGAGTGAGGCCGTCGTCGCTGGCAAGTCGGGGCTTTCTGATCGTGAAGCCAATGAACTCTTTGCCAGTCTGCTGGGCGATCCCGACAAAAAGCTTTTCCTTACGGATCCACTCGAGGCTCTCGCTGTGATGTCGACAGAACGCAAGGCTGCCTTCGAGGTTTGGCTTCGGGTTGCCTACACCATCAAGCAGACTAACAGCCGAGGCGACGAGACCTGGCTCGATGCAGCCGAGGCAGCCCGCCGAAACCACTGGCTGACTGGCCGCGCTCTTGGTGGCCGACGCGATGGCCTCTTGCACCTGCTGTCCCGTTCCCAGGCCACATCAACCGCAGCCATCTCGGCGCGAGAGGACCTGCTGGCAGACGCTCCTGACCTGACAACAACACTTGCGAAGCTCGAGTCGCTGCAAACAACTCTGGGCGACTCCTTACGGGCTGCTTCTGACACAGATGCACCAATGGACTCACTGCCGGGCGATCCTGATCAGTGGCGAGACTACGCCGCCACCACCGAGCAACTGCGGATGCGAATTGACCAACTGGCTGCGGGACGCAGCAGCGTTCCCTTGCTGTTCCCCCCCTTGCCAGCGACGCCAGAGATCCGCAGTCGCCTGGGACCACGGCAACGGCTGCTCTCATTCTGCTGGACAGAGTCGGGCCTCGTTGGCAGCCTTGAGGCTCCCAAGCAGGCTGCCGTCTGGCAGGTCAAACAGGCGGGTGCGGTCTCAAACACCTTGGCCAGCCTCGCCAAGTCGCTCTGTCTCTACCATCCAATTAAATCAGTTCCCTCAGAGCGGCTTGTTCAGGCTGGCTGGCAGGCACATGCCCGTCACCTTGCCGACCTGCTCTTCGCAGAGTCCGGAGTGAGCCTCGAGAAACATACGGACTTTGATGAACTGATTATCGTTCCCGATGGACCACTGTGGTACCTCCCCTTCGAGATTCTGCCCGTGACCAAGGCTGCGGATCCGGCAGATGGTGAAGGCCTCCAACTGCGCGATGTCTGCGAGATTCGGTACTGCCCAACCCGCGGACTGGCAGTCGCGGATCGTCGTCGCCCGACAGACAGGCCATTCATTGCCGTCTATGACAACGAGGCCTTCCGTGGCGACTCACCCGAACGGACTGCCGAGGCACTCAGCCGAATCACGACCGCCGTCGACGAGGCCGTTGGCCTCTCGCCCACAGCCCGAAGGATACCGGTGCCGCTCCCCGCGTCGCTGGCCGATACGGTGGCGGTCTTCGACGACCTTACCCCGCGGTCCACAATGAGCGACCAGCCGATGGTGGCCGCGGTCGCCGGCCGACCCGGCATGTCGTTTGAAGACTGGCTGCAGCCCCCCGCCAAAATGCCCCGCTGCGTGCTGCTCGCTGGCCTCCAGACGGGAGCCACCAGCGGCACCAACAAGGCCCTAGGCCGCGCGGGGGATGACCTGTTTACCACCGCCATGAATCTGGCTGCTGCTGGCGCTGAAACGGCTGTCCTCAGCCGCTGGAATGTTGGCGGCCGAGTGAGTGTCGACCTGGGGATCGAGTTCCTTCGCGATCGCCATTCGGTTTCACCGGCAGGCTCTTTGCCAACCGCTGCCGCGAGCTGGCAGCGGGCTGTTGATCTGGTGACCGTCGAGCAGCCAGACTTCAGCCGTGAGCCGCGTCTGCAGATGAGTACGTCCACAGTCCCAGCGGATGCCCGGCATCCATTTTTCTGGGCTGGCTTCGCCCTCATCGACTGCGGCGTATTGCCTGCCCCGCCAACGCCACCTGATGCCGAACCCGTTGCGGCTGACTGACAAAGGTCCTTGAAGACATGAGCCTTGCCACAACGGGCCTGCTTCTCCTGACTGATGGGCCGGGTCTCTCCTCGCACCTCATCCTGGCTGCCGTGACGGCCTTGGCAGCTGCCATCAATTCTGTTGCTGGCGGCGGCACCATCCTCACGTTTCCCACTCTGGCAGCCATCTTGCCAGCCAGCCCCCTGCGTCTGGTCATCGCCAACGCCACCAGCACCATCGGCCTCTGGTCAGGCGCACTGACGGCTGCCTGGGAATACCGCCACGAGCGCCGCGATCAGCCACCTTGGGCAATCTGGTTGATGCTTCCTAGCATCGTGGGGAGTCTCGTTGGCACTGGTCTGATTCTGGTTCTGCCTCCAGAACTATTCGACCGGCTTGTGCCTTGGTTAATCCTGCTGGCTGCCTGCCTCTTTGCCATTCAGCCTCGTGTGTCGACCTGGCTGGGTCGGCGACGTGCCTCCAGCATAACGACGTCACCCGACCGGCCTGGTCGAGGTACGCTGCTGCTGGCTGGTGGCCTGCAGTTTCTGGTCGCCGTCTATGGTGGCTATTTCGGTGCCGGCATCGGCATCCTCATGCTGGCAGTGCTCGGAAGCCTCAACCTTGGCGACATGCATCAGCTCAATGGGGTTAAGAATGCGCTTGGCATGGGCATCAACGCCTGCGCTGCAGGCCTCTTCGCGATCGGCAGCCTGACTGGGCATGCCGTGGTGGCCTGGACAGAAGCCGGTATCATGGCTGTCGCTGCTGCGATCGGTGGCTTTGTTGGTGCGCGGCTGGCCCGTCGCTGTGCTCCGGCCCGAATTCGGCGTCTCGTGGCGGTGATCGGCTTTGCCCTGGCCGGCTATCATTTGCTCAGCTGACACGCACCATACACCAGCTGAACAGCCGGGCCCTCGATTAGCCTGCCCCGCGAAAACCCCCATCCCGCACTCTTTCCCTTCGCCCGATGCTTGTCTCAGTCGATCATCTGTCAAAGTCATACGGCAGCTTCGCCGCCCTACGTGACTGCACACTCGACGTCAGCGAGCGGGAAATCTTTGGGCTCCTCGGGCCCAATGGCGCAGGGAAAACCACCCTGCTACGGTCACTCCTCGGTTTCATTCAGCCGACCTCGGGAACGGCCCGGGTAGCCGGCCATGATTGTCACACCGAGTCGCTGGCTGTCCGGCGGAGGACGGCCTATCTGCCGGGAGAAGCCCGACTGTTTCGCCGGATGCGAGGCCATCAGGTCATCGACTTTTTTGCGGGGTTGCGGGCAGACTGCCACCGTCAGCAGGCGATGGCAATCGCCGACCGCCTCGATCTTGACTGCCGACGGCAGGTCTCCCGCATGAGCACCGGCATGCGTCAAAAATTGGCACTGGCGGTGGTGCTGGCGATTGACTGCCCACTGGTCATCCTTGACGAACCAACAGCCAACCTCGACCCGACGGCACGGGCAGAAGTTCTCGATCTTGTGCAGGAAGCCCGGCAGGCTGGCCGCACCGTAATCTTCTCTTCGCATGTGCTCTCTGAAATTGAGGCCACCTGTGACCGCGTAGTCATCCTCCGAGCCGGCCAGCTTGTGCATGAGCAGTCGATTGCCACCCTGCGTCAGCGACACCGGATTTCTGCCCGCCTGGCAGAACCGCTGGCGGCCATTCCTGCCGGGCTGTCCGAACATGTCAGGCTGATTCAACAAGCCGAGGGCCGCGTCGTGCTAGAGGCAACAGAGTCACTCACCGAACTCCTCGGCTGGCTGGCTGACTTGCCACTGAGTGAACTCCGCATCGAGCCGGTTGGCCTGGCAGCGGTCTATGACAAGTACCATCGCGAGTCTGCCAGCAATGACCAGCCTGTTGCTGCTTTCGTCTGATTCAGAAAGACCGCCCCCATGTGGAATACCGCAATCTGGAAAAAAACCTGGGGCGATCAGGCTGTCCTCGGCCTTGCCTTCGCCGCCCTCTGGGCGGCCTTCCCCTGGATCTACCTCGGGCTTTCGGCCCAGATTGAAATGAATGCCTTTCAGGATGTGCTGCTCCGGGCAATTCCCAAAGACTGGCAGAAACTCTCGGGGGTTCCTTTTGCCGAGGTAGCCACTCATGGTGGCCGCGTGGCACTGGCCTTCGTCGATCCAGTCGTCATTCTGGCCGCCACAGTCTGGGGCGTGACCCGCGGCAGCGATGCTGTCTCTGGTCAACTGGAACGGGGCACGCTGGAAATGCTTTTGGCTCAGCCGGTCAGCCGGCGGGCGGTCTACGTGACGCAGGCACTTGCCACCACAATCGGAGCCTTCTGTCTCTGCACGGTTCTCTACACCGCCGTCTATACCGCCGTTCGCTTCGGCCCCTGGGCTGGCAAGGTTGACCCTCTGCTGTTTCTACCAGCCGCAGCCAATGTTTTTGGGCTGATGGTCTGCATGGGCGGCCTGGCAGCTGGCGTATCGGCCTGCGATAGCTACCGCTGGCGAACGATCGGCATTCTCTGTGGCTTTTATGTGTTTTCGCTGCTGACCAAACTGGTTGGCAGACTCAGCGAAGCCTTCAGCGGCATTGGCTACCTGTCTGTGTTCAACGCCTATGAGCCGCAGCGACTCGTTGGCGGTGGCTGGCAGGCCTGGCAGCTGCTGCTCCAGTATGATGGCGTGCTTATTGGAGTCGGGCTGGTGGGCTATCTGATTGGTGGCATTGTGTTTATTCGCCGTGATCTGCCAGCCCCACTGTAGGCCTGGCCCCTCACTCCAAAGCCAACCCAACGAGTACCCCTAAAAATAGCCCACACGAGCAGCCTTTCCGGAGCCATGAGGTGTCGCACGAGGAAGAGCCCGCCATAAATCGGCCTACGGTCCTTCTGACAAAATCCGATAGAGTTCTAGTTCTACCCGCCGGAGCATCGTCTCGATGCTGATGATCGGCTGGTAGCCCCGAGGAGATCAACGATGTTGCGGCCCCGCCTTCCTCTGCTTAGCTGTTTTCGCTCTGGCACTCGTCATTTCCGCCGGGAATGCCAATGGGCTGTCTCTCCAGTTTGCTTGGCGTTGCTGATCAGTCTGGCAGCAACTGCCAGCCCCCGGCCCGCCATCACCGCTGAGGATGATGCCGCCAGCGTGTCTGCAGGTCAGGATGATCTCGACGCCGCGCTCGAAAAGAAACTTTCAGCCCGCAGCCTCGACGACTTCGAGCAGGTGCTCGATCTCTGTCGACGCGCCTCGCGCAAGGGGCTCTCCGAAGATTCTCAGGCCTTCGCCGACAGCCTCTTCATTGGCACCCTGATTGATCGGGCTGGCATGCTCGTTGATGCCATTTTCGAACCGACACCCCCCAACCCGGAATGGCCACGGATGCGGACGTTTGCCATGCGTGACCTCAATGAAGCGGTCAAGCGTGACCCGTCGCTCGGCACCGCCCACCTGATGATCGCCCGCTTGCAAGCCCTGCCAGGAGGAAACCCCACCCAGGCTGCCGCTGCCGCCGACAAGGCAATCGAACTTCTCAGCCCCGATCGCGGGAACCGCCTGCAGCTGGCTGAAGCCCATGTGGTGCGAGGCAACCTCTCAGACGACAAAGAGAAGCAGGCCGCCGACTACGATAAGGCCGTTGAATTAGCGCCTGCTGATGCTGACATTCGCCGCACCCGGGGCCTGTTCCGGATGCTCCGCGATCAGTTTGCGGCCGCACGCGAGGACTTCTCGGCGGCAATCGAGCAGACGCCCGATGATCCCGGCCTGCACGAGGCCCTCGGCATGGCCTACATGCTCGACAGCGAGATCCCAGAGGCCGAGCGACTCGAAGAAGCACGCAAGGCCTTTGATCGCGCCATCGACAGTGCCCCCGGTGCCGCCGCCCCGCTGCTCCAGCGTGCCCGTGTGCTAGCACTGCAGGGGCAACAGCCACAGGCGGTGGCCGACCTCGACAAGGTGATTGAAATTTCACCGCAGAATGCGGTGCCACTGGTCTTACGAGCCCGTATCCAGCAACAAGCCGGAAACAGCGAGGCTGCTGCTGCCGACCTCGCCAAAGTGCTCAAAGCCCAGCCCGACAACCCGGCGGCCCTTGAACTGCGAGGACTGATGGCAGCCGATGCCGGTGACTACGCAGCAGCCATTCGCGACTTTCGCACCCTCGCCGAACGGCCTGATCATGATCCACTGGTCTTCGGCCAACTGGGCATGCTTCATCTGGCAGCCAAGCAGCCACGAGCTGCAGTTCAATGGTTCGAGAAGGCCCTCGACAGCGATGCCAAGCAGTTCCTGAGCCTTCGGGGCCGCAGCGACGCCCTCATCTCAATCGGGAACCATGCTGCCGCAGCGAAGGATCTTGAGCGGGCTCTCGAGGTCAAGCCTGACGACTCCGGCGTCCTCAACAACCTGGCCTGGCTCCTAGCCACCTCACCCGATGATGACCTTCGCGATGGCAAGCGGGCGATTGATCTGGCCACCAAAGCCTGCGAAGAGACCGAGTGGAAAGCGGCTCACATTATCAGCACCCTGGCTGCGGGATACGCCGAAGCTGGCAACTTTGCCAAGGCCCGTGAAGTGAGCCAACAGGCCGTCGACGTGGCCGGAGATGACGAAGGCATTGACGACCAGCTTCAAAAAGAACTCGAAAGTTACCAGGCAGAAAAACCTTGGCGAGAGCGACAGGAAATGCCCGAGGCGACTCTTCCCACTGAAGAGCCTGCCGAACAGCCAGAGCAGAAGGCCACAACAGAACCGCCTGCACAGCCCCGGCGGCCGTTTGACTGACGTGACGGCACGGGCAGTTAGCCCTGCTGCCGAGCCACGAACTCAGCATAGTCTTCCGCCGTGTCGATACCTCGGGCAGCATGCTCGACGGCCGCCGCCACGATCGGCACCCCCGCCTCAACGAGCCGGAGTTGCTCAAGGCTTTCCAGCGTCGCCAGCCGTGAGGGTGGCAAGGCGTCCCACTGCTCCAGAACCGAACGGCGATAGGCATACACACCGATATGCTGCCAATACAGTGGCGGGCTGGCAGCAAGAAGTTCATCGTCCCAGTCACGGGCGGCTGGCACAGCAGCCCGGCTGAAGGTGATCGCCCGCCAGACCACTGGATTCGTTCCCCCTGTCGCTGGCGTAAGCACCGCCTTAACGACAGCCGGATTGTGCAGGCCAGCAGTCGACCGCAACGGCGACACAAGCGTTGCCACACCGGCCTCTGGGCACTGCTCCAGACAGGCAATCGCCGCGTCAATTGCTGCCGCTGGCAGTTCGGGTTCGTCACCCTGCAGGTTGACGACAATGTCGGCCGCAGGAAGATGCGGCAGGGCTTCGACAATGCGGGCCGTGCCACTGCTCGCCTCCGGTGAGGTCATCACCACCTGCCCGCCAAACCCCTCAACGGTAGCTTGAATCTCTGGATCATCAGTAACGACCACCACCCCGGCAGCCTGCGTTGCCTGAGCCGCATTCCGCCAGGTGTGCTCAACCAACGGTCGCCCCGTGTCCGCCAGCAGCATTTTGCGAGGGAGCCGCTGGCTGGCCAGCCGGGCAGGGATAGCAATGATGGCCTTGGTGGGCACTGAAAACTCCTTGGAAAGAGACCACGGGACCGGTCCTCACGCCGGACCGCCAGCGGGGCAGCATAGCGAAACCAGCAGGTTCCTCCGACAGCGACAGCCTTCCAAAACGCGGAGAATTCTGGACTTTCCCCAGCCAGCCGCCGCCCCCTAATGTCCCCGGCGGAAAGTGCCCCACTGGAGGACTGCATCATGTGTGGAATTGTTGGCTACATCGGATTTCGTCGGGCCTGCGAACGGGTCCTCGAGGGTCTCCAGCGGCTTGAATACCGAGGCTATGACTCCTCCGGCGTGGCCGTCCTCGACCACCAGGGGCAGTTGGCGGTTGAAAAAGCCGCAGGGCGTCTTGGCTGCCTGGAGGCTCGCGTTGCCGAAGGACTTCCCGACAGTTCCATAGGCATCGGCCATACCCGCTGGGCAACACACGGCGCCCCAACCGATGGCAATGCCCATCCTCACCTCGGTGGCGGCTGCGCCAATGCTCAAGGCCACTCTGTCGCCGTTGTGCATAACGGTGTCATCGAAAATTTTCGCAGCATCAAGGCTCGCCTGGAAGTAGAGGGCTATGTCTTTCAGTCTGAGACCGACTCCGAAGTGATTGCTCATCTGATTGACAGCTGTCTCAAGCAGATTCTGTCCTCCGGCCCACGGGTAACAGATGACGTTACTGATTCGCCCTGTGTTGCGGCTGTTCGGGAAGCGGTCAGCCATCTCCGCGGCACCTATGGCCTGCTCGTGCTCTTTCAGGGTGAAGTGGACCTTCTCGTGGCGGCTCGACTGGGCAGCCCACTGGTGATCGGCGTAGGAGATGACGAGTACTTCATTGCCAGTGACGCCAGCCCCCTTGCTGGCCACACTGATCGCATCGTCTACCTGGCTGACAACGAGGTTGCTGTGATCAAACGGCAGCAACTTCGCATCGTGCACCGCGATGCTGGCCGCATCGAGCCGTCCGTTCAGCCTCTCGAACTGGCTGCCAATGACGTGGGCATGGGCGACTACCCACACTTCATGCTCAAAGAAATTCATGAGCAGGCTGAAACGATTCGGGCTGCCATGCGGGGACGAATCGACCGTGATAATGCGACTGCACTCTTTGGCGGCCTCAACCTGACCCCTGCCCATCTCCAGAACATCAACCGGGTGGTGCTTACCGGTTGCGGCACCAGCTGGCACGCTGCCCTGGTCGGTGAGTACCTCATTGAAGAGTTTGCCCGGCTACCGGTCGAGGTCGAGTACGCCAGTGAACTCCGCTACCGCAACCCACCCATCGACAAAGGCACCCTGCTGTTCGCCATCACCCAGTCAGGGGAAACCGCTGACACCCTGGCAGCCCTGCGTGAGATGAAGCGAAAAGGCCATCCGACCCTGGCCATCTGCAATGCCATCGGCAGCACCATTGCCACCGAAGCCGACGGTGGCATCTACCTGCACGCTGGACCAGAAATTGGGGTCGCCAGCACTAAGGCCTTCACCAGCCAGTGTGTTGTTCTGGCGATGCTCGCCCTCTACTTCGGTCGGCTGCGGCACATGAGTTTTGAGCAGGGGCTGTCCTAC
The DNA here is from genome assembly GCA_009919445.1 of Planctomycetia bacterium. Taxonomy (GTDB): domain Bacteria; phylum Planctomycetota; class Planctomycetia; order Pirellulales; family UBA1268; genus UBA1268. Next base: position 17,257 of record RGBY01000006.1, on the reverse strand, counting down.
ATTGATGCCTTGGAGCAACTCCCTGACTTGATCACTGAAGCACTGAAGGTTGATACCGTGGCCCGTGGCATTGCCGAACGCTATCGCAACGCCAACACCTTCCTCTACCTCGGCCGCCAGTACAACTTCCCGCTGGCCCTGGAAGGAGCCTTGAAGCTCAAAGAGATCAGCTACATCCATGCCGAGGGCTATCCCGCTGCCGAAATGAAACACGGCCCGATTGCCCTGGTCGACCCCCTCACTCCCAGCGTTTTCCTGATTCCCAAAGACGCTGTCTATGAAAAGGTGATCCTCAACCTCGAAGAGATCAAGGCTCGTAAGGGACCGGTAATCGCCGTTGTCAGCCAGGGTGATGATCGCGTGAGTCATCTCGCTGATGAGATCATTGAACTGCCCTCCTGCCCCGACTTCCTCAATCCGATCGTGGCATCCATTCCACTGCAACTGCTGGCTTACCACATTGCCTGCTTGCGTGGCTGCGACGTCGATAAGCCCCGCAACCTGGCCAAGAGCGTCACCGTCGAGTGATCACCACATTGCCGCGATCGTCCTTGGCAAGGTACTACGCAGCCGCAGCGGACAGGCTACGCCCAGGACAGTGAAACGCTCTAGCAGGGCAGTGACTACGATCAGGGCAGCGAAGCGATCATGACGGCAATCCGTCGCCCGGGAGCCGTCATGGCGAGCTCGGTGAGTTCAGTTGGCCGCACCCACCGCTCCTGCCGCCCCGGTCGTGGGCGTTCATCGACCGTCAGGCTGACGATTCGACAGGTCACCTTATGATGGGTGACGGTATAGGTAACCTCCCCCAGCCGCCGCCGCCCGCTGGTCACCACACCAGCAGGGAGCACACGAGGAAAGTCCCACAGGCCTTCCCACCATTCGCCCGCCTGTCGCCGCTGGACAAGCAGGCGGCCACGATGCCTGAGGACAAGCACCGTTTCCTGCAACTGCCGAATTGATCGGGCTGCTGGCAGGTTGGGGATCTCAGCAACGCGATCCTGCTGATGGGCTTGGCAGGCCGCCACCAGCGGGCAGGCGGTGCACCGTGGATTTTCTGGCGTGCAGATGATTGCCCCAAAATCCATCAGCGCCTGGTTGAAGCGACCGGCCCCCTGTCGTTTGGGGACTAACTCAGCCGCGAGCTGCCAGAGTGGCTCATCTGCCTGCGGCCCCTGCAGCAGCCGGTCGTCACCGGCCAGCCGGGCAAGCACCCGTCGTGAATTGGCCTCGATAATTGGCTCCGGCTGGTCAAAGGCAATCGAGGCGATCGCGGCGGCGGTGTAGCGGCCAACCCCCGGCAGGGCTCGCAGTCCGGATATAGTCTGGGGGAACACACCGTCGCAGTCCGCCACGATCTGTCGGGCCGCCGCATGCAACTGCCGAGCCCGGCGGTAGTAGCCCAGCCCTTCCCAGGCCTGCAGGACAGCAGCCTCGTCAGCCGCTGCCAGGTCAGCCACGGTGGGAAACCGTTCAAGGAAGCGACGGAAGAAATCTTTGACCCGCTCAACTTGGGTCTGCTGCAGCATGACCTCACTGATCCAGATCGGATACGGATCACGTGACCGACGCCAGGGAAGATCGCGGCCAGCCCGGCGATACCAGGCCACGAGGGGCCGAACGACTGCGGCCTGAGGCTCTGGCCAGGGCAACGGAGGCATGTCGGCGACTCGGGTAGGCTTCTGCCTGTTTGCTGGTGGTGGCACTTGCAATCTTTCCGTATGTCAGTTCCAACCTGTTGTGGAAGCCAGTTCGGCATCCACCATCTCCCCAAGAACGCCTCTGATCAATGGCAGCAAAGTCGAACCGGCCATCGAAGTCGAGCCGGTCACCAAAGTCGAACCGCCGTGACGAACTAACGGTGATTCGTCGGGATCTGCCCGACGGACCTTCCTGGGAGTTTGTGCAACCGCGATGCGGGCAGCAACGGCTCGATGATATCGCCGAGGTCGAGGCCATGATCGAAGCCGGTGAGGCCGAAATTGCCGCCGAGGAACTGGTCTGGCTGTTGACGGAATGCCCTGATTTCCTCGAGGCCCATCTGCATCTTGGGCTTTTGGCCCTCGAAGCTGATGACCCACGGCTTGCCCGCGGCCACTTCGGCCGGGCCTTTGAACTCTGCACCCGGGCCTTAAAGGCAGCCGGTAATCCTCGCCCTGTACCCTATCGGCTTGCTGGCAACCGAGCTTTTCACGAGGTTGCCAAGGGGCTGGTGCATTGCCTGCTTGATACCGGACGCCACACAATGGCTCGGGAGGTGAGCCAACAGATTGCACAACTCGACCCGACCGACCCGCTTGGCGTGGGCAGACTGATTGGAGGATCGTGATGACACCGGGGCGGTTCATCGTGCTTGAAGGCATGGACGGGTCAGGTAAGTCGTCGCAGGCGACGGCCCTGGCCGACTGGCTCGAGCAGCAAGGCCAACAGGTTGTGCGTTGCCATGACCCCGGAGCCACGCCAACAGGCGAAGCGATCCGTGAGATTTTGCTGCATCGACACGACCTGCATCTGGCAGGTGAGTCAGAAATGTTGCTCTACATGGCCGCCCGCGCCCAGCTGGTTCGAGAGGTAATCGAACCGGCCCTCGCCAATCAGGCCTGGGTGGTTTCGGATCGTTTCCTGATGAGCAACATCGTTTATCAAGGACATGCCGGTGGGCTCGATCCTGACGTTGTCAGGCAGGTGGGCCAGGTCGCAACAGGTGGCCGTGAGCCCGACCTGACCCTGGTACTCGACATCGATTTGGCGACGGCCGCAACCCGACTTGATCGTCCGCTTGACAAACTGGAGCAGCGTGGCGACGCCTACCGAGAACGCTTGCGGCAGGGCTACCAGTTTGAAGCAGAGCGGGCGCAGGCAGTCGTCATTGACGCCAGCGCCGAAAAGCAGACGGTCACCGCCAGCCTGCTGGCAGCGGTCTCAGAAACGTTTCCGGAATTACACGGGCCCGTCGGCGGCTGAACCACACGAGTGAAAAGAGTCATGCAGACAGGGTGACCTGACACGGAGAGGAAAAGACGGAAATGGCTTGGCAGGGGATTGAAGGACACGATGCGATCGCGGCCCGCTTTGCCCAAGCCGAAGCCGCCGGCCGTGTTGCCGGCAGCTATCTCTTTGTTGGCCAGCCGGGGGTAGGCAAGGCAACCTTCGCCCAGGCGCTGGCTTTGGCCCTTGCCTGTGAACGTCCTGCTGCAGGGCTGATTGCCTGTCGCCAGTGTGCCTCGTGTGTGCAGGCGCTGGCTGATAGCCACCCCGACATTGACCTTGTCGAGAAGCCCCCAGAACGTGCCACGATTCCTCTCGACCTGCTCATTGGCAGCCCAGAGCAGCGTCTGCGAACTGGCTTCTGCTGGCGTCTGCTGCTGCGGCCAGCCCTTGCCCGGCGCAAACTTGCCATTCTGCTTGATGCAGACCACCTCTCAGACGAGGCGGCCAACTGTCTGCTGAAGACACTCGAAGAGCCACCGCCCGGTGCCGTGATCATCCTGGTTGGCACAACCCTTGAACGCCAGTTGCCGACGATCCGTTCCCGCTGTCAGACAGTCCGCTTTGCGCCGCTGGAGACGACAGCGGTTGAGGCCATCCTGCGTGCCGAACAGGCAGCCTTGGGCGAAGAGGGCTCTGGTGCTGACCTTGCCGCTGTCGCCCGGGCAGCAGGCGGCAGCCTGCAGCGGGCTCGATTGCTGCTGAACGAAGACGTTGCGGCCTTCCGGGGTCATCTGCTCAGTCTGCTGGCCAGCCGACCCCTTGCCGGTGTGGTCCTGTCACGCGAAACCCTTACCGTGGTGGAAGCGGCAGGCAAGGAAGCTCCGCTGCGCCGGGCCCGGTTGCGAATTATTCTTGAACAGGCCGTTGAGTTTTTTCGGGCTGGCTTACGAGTCGCAGTCGGCGGCGATCCACCGAACGATCAGGCCATGGCAGAAGCCGTTGGACGGTGGCAGCGTGGGGAAGCAGAGGCTGACGCCTGCCTCCGGCACACCCTTGATGCCCTCAGTGGCATTGAGCGGAATGCCAACCTCGGAATTCTCATTGATGCCTGGTCGGCCAAGCTCGAGCGACCGGGCGGCCGCTCCTAGCCAGCCCAGACTTCCTGCCTCGCCCACAATCTTGGCTGCCGGGGCTGATTCTGCCGTTTCTAAGACTTCCGGTCATTTTTCCGGTCGTTTCTGTCGATTGGACCCTACGGGTCGTGCCGCCGCAGACGCGTCAGCGACGGCCGGTAAGCGAGTCGATGGATCGAACGGTTTCAGGAATGACAGGGATGTCGCAGAAACACGCTGTCGCAATTTTTGTCGCGTCTTTTGTCGCTGGCCTGTTAGCCACAGTCCTGCTTGTCGAGCCGCAGGAATCGGCTCCGCTGCAGAATCCGTTTTTTGGCTTTGCCGAAGAACAGGCCGACGCCGCTGCCACACCCCAGCCGCCAGTGGCCTTTGCCGCCTCACAGCGAGCGACGGAAACACAAACAGTCACAGACACAGCCGCGTCCACTTCAGCAGATACGCCACATCTTCCAACTGTCCTGGCTGACAGTCCCAACCGGCCGTGGTCACAGCTACCAGCAGATCCCACGGCTGTCGTCGCCGCGACGCCTGCCCCACAGGCAGACCTTCCACGCCCCATGGCGCTGAGTCAGGAAGAAATCGGCTCCTTGGAAGAACTGGTCCGCAGGGTCGACCAAAAACCAGCCGACCAAAAACCAGCCGATCAACGTCTCGCTGATGGAGGCCAGGTTGCGGCTGGCCAGGTCGCCGTCACTGTATTCAGCAAAGAACAGCCCAGCGACGAGACCACCACTGGGGCTGCCAAGGTGCCGGCTCCCTCAGCGCGAACCGGCACGCTGGTAGGTGAAGACACCGCAACTTCCCAGCCACGCACGACGCCCGAAGCACTCGCTGCCATCGACAATAGCACGCACGCTGCTGATGTCGCAGTGAAGCCCGCGAAGGGACAACCAGCCCCCGCCATGGCTCACGTCCACCAGACGGCAACCCCGGCAACCGCACCATCGGATTCATCAGCGGTCAAGAACGCTCCGCCAGAGCCGTTTGATACCAGCGACGCTGAGGCATTCGCCGCTCTCGGCACCGTGACACCGGAGCCGGCTACACCAACTGAAGCCACTACGACACCTCTTCCGACTACGCCAGCACAAAAGCCAGAGCCGCCAAGCCCAGAGCCAACACGTACGGCAACCCAGGGCCATGTGGGGAAGGCCATCGTCGTGGAATCTCCAGATTCGCTTCGGGCCCTGGTCTCGCGAACGCAGCCAGAAAATCAGAAGTCAGAAAACCAGCCGGCTGAAGCCACTGAGGCAGCCACCACCCCACCCGATGCGTCAGTTGCCACAGCAGACGCTGCGAAACGTCCAGCGGCTGACGAGGCACAAGCTGCCGCTGCTCGCTCGCAGGCCACCACCCGTGGGCTTGAGTCTGCTGCCGCCGCCCTCGAGCGTGCTGAACAGACCGAGCAGAATATTCCGGTCAAAAGCCTGTTGACCCGGACGCTCGGTCCGTCAAAGGCATTGGCGGCACCGGCACCATCATCGGCCTCCGCAACCTCACCTGCACCAGCACAATCTCCGACCCGCCAAGCACCACCCCAGATCACGGCACGGCCCGCTTCCATCGCGTCGCCCGAAAAGCCCCGACAGTCTGAACGCATGGGCTTGCTGGATCTGTCACGGGAACAAGCGTCGACAACTGAAGCCGATACCCCACCCTATCCCAAGCACTGGGATAATCAGCCCGCGGTCAGCCTGACGCCTAGACATCCACGGCCCCGCACAGCCACTGCCCCCGCGCCGCCATTGCGGACTGACCTGATCGGTTCATCGGTGCAGCCAAAGTCAGCTGGTGTCGGCTCCGTCTCGACCGATTCCGCTGCTGGGACCTCCTGGATTGATCCTGATCGTGACAACTGGACCAGAGCCGTGACCACGCCACCGGTCAAACCAGCCCCACCGGTTGAAAGCCCACGGGAGCGGATTGTGAAGCGGCTCTCTCAGAACACAGGCCGAAGTCCCCAGGCCGATGCCCCAGCAGCACCAGCCCCACCACCTGATGCCGCCAACTCATCGCAGCAGGTGACGCCACCACCAGAGACACCGGTCAAGCGGCTACTCGATCGGATTCGTCCCAATGAAAGATTACGGGATCGGTTCGGACAACTAAACGATCAGGCCGATCGCGACGACGCAGCCGCTGGCGGGCAACCTGCCTGGCCACCGCCGACAGAACTCCTGCGGCAGCTGAAAAACCTGGCCGCGGAGGCTTCTCCGCGGCCTTCAGTATGTAGGGACATTCAAAAATGGACCAACGAGGTAGCCGGCACGCTTGAACGTGTTCAAGAAAGTGGAACACTCACTGCCGACTCAGCTGACACCGCCCTGAACGAACTGGCCAACTGTGCTGGCGATGGCATGCTCGTCGCCGGTGCAATTACCGATGATGACCTCGCCAGCCAGGTCCGCCGGGTTGCCTTCGCCGTCAAACGACGAGCAGCCACCTGGCAGGCAGCCCGAGCCCTCGCTGTTGAGAGCCGCAGCCAGCTCGCAGCCAACGCACCCGACTTGGTCTCGGCTGAACTGGTCCACCTGCTCACCGCAATTGAAACCTTTGAAACTGCGGCCACTGCTCCGCAAGCCGCCCTCATTCGCCAGGCCATGGCCACAGCGACTGCTACCCGCCGCCCAGGCAACGAGGATCTGCTTCAGGCCATTGGGAATCAGTACGCGGCGCCAAATGTACGCCTCTCACTACGGGATGAATTCCTCTCTCGGCTCATGCCCGAGACCACCAGCCGCACGGATTCGCTCAATGACGTTGTCCTCGGCAGGCCAGTCCGCGGACGACGGGTGGTTGAACAGACCACCTCAATCGAGCTCACCCCCGATGAAGATGAAATCTGCTTTGACTTGGTAGTCGATGGTCAGGTTTCGACCTATGGCATCACCGATGCAGGCCCTATCTCGATGGCCTCACGCGGCGCGGGGCAGTTTACGGTTCGAAAGCCGATCAAGGTCTGCCGACAGGGGCTTTTGGTCGGCCCGTCCAAGGCGTCAGCCTCCAATCGGGCCCGGCTGATGAATGTCTCAACCAGTTTTGATTCCGTGCCGCTGATGGGCTCCATGCTACGGGCACTCGCCAAGAACCAGCATGCTGAGAATCTGCCCGAGGCTAATCGTGAGGTCGCTCAGAAGATTGTCTGGCAATCATGCCGGGAATGTGACCAGGAATCAGAAGAAAAGTTTGCCGCACTATCAGCCCGCATTGAAGAGAAAGTCTGGAACCCACTTGTCCGGCTTGGGCTACAGCCAACACCCTACATGCAGACCACTGCTGACGTAGCCACCTTGAGGCTGCGACTGCATGCCGACACGCAGCTTGCCGCTCACACCCCTCGCCCTCGTGAGCCGGCCGGCACCCTGCTCGGCCTGCAAGTTCATCAGTCGGCACTCAACAACGCCTTCGATCGGCTTGGCATCGGTGGCCAAGAGCTTGCACTCGAGGCCCTCTTCACCCGTGTTCAGGAACGGCTGGGCCTTGAACCGAAACTGCCTGAAGACCTGCCTGAAGGGGTCACTGTGACCTTCGAAGCAGTCGAACCGATTCGGGTTGAATTTGCCGACGGCCTGGTCAACGTCAAGGTCGCTATTGATGCCTTGGAAAGCGGCCGCCGCGACTGGTACGACGTGATTGGCCAGGTGAATTACAAGCCGGTCGCGATTGGGAACCGGGTGCTGCTGGAACGGGACGGGCCCATCCGGATCGGTGGCCCTGGCCATCGGGGGCGAATTGAATTTGCCCTACGAACAATCTTCGGCAAGATTTTTCCGAAGGAACGGCCGCTGGTGCTGCTGCCGGAAAAGCTGACGGACCATCATGGTCTTCAGGATCTGGCCGCTGTGCAGGCGGTGAGCTGGGATGGCTGGCTGGCCTTGGCGTTGGCCGAGCGACCGCCTCTGAAGACCGCCACCCGGACCAAGACACCGCCGCAGCGTTAAGAGCAGACTACCGCCACGAATGCTGACGGCACGGCCTGGTGACTCACGCCAGAGCGCCGGGTTGAAAACAGGTCTCAAGGGCCGGACAATCGGGGCTTGGTTCTGCCCAACCCTGTCTTGAAAGGATCTCATCGTGTCGCAGTCTGCCCCATCGTTTCGCACTGAATCTGACAGCATGGGCCAGGTGCAGGTGCCTGCTGATCGCTACTGGGGCGCTCAGACCGAACGCTCACGGGACAACTTCAAAATTGGTGTCGACCGGTTTCAGTGGGGACGGGCGGTCAAGCGAGCCCTCGGCATTCTGAAAAAGTCAGCGGCACTCGCCAACGGTGAACTGGGGCAACTGCCTGCTGACAAGGTGAAGCTGATCACTCAGGCGGCGGATGAGGTGATTGCCGGCACGCTGGACGATCACTTCCCGCTGGTGGTCTTTCAGACTGGCAGCGGCACGCAGTCGAACATGAACTCGAATGAGGTGATCTCAAACCGGGCCATTGAAATAGCCGGCGGCGAAATGGGCTCAAAGCAGCCGGTGCATCCCAACGATGACGTCAACCGTGGCCAGTCTTCAAACGACACCTTTCCGACGGCCATGCACATTGCAGCTGTTGAGGTGATCCACGACCGGCTCCTGCCAGCGGTCCGGCAGTTGCGAGATACGTTCGCCGAACTCGAAAAACAGTATGCCGACGTGGTGAAGATTGGCCGAACCCACCTGCAAGATGCGACCCCAATCACCCTGGGGCAAGAGATCTCCAGTTGGCGGGCCCAGCTTGATGACAGGCTGGCTGGCATTGAGCGGGCTCTGCCCGGCCTCTATGAACTGGCTATCGGCGGCACCGCCGTCGGCACGGGCCTCAATGCCCATCCACGGTTTGGCGAGACAACGGCTGCCTACATCGCCAAAGAAACAGGGCATCCCTTTGTCTCGGCGACCAACAAGTTTGCTGCCCTGGCGGCCCACGATGCCTTGGTCGAAGTGAGTGCTGCCGAGCGTGGGTTGGCAATGGCCCTGCTCAAGATCGCCAATGACATCCGCTGGCTGGCCAGTGGCCCGCGGTGTGGCATTGGCGAAATCACCATTCCGGAGAACGAACCGGGCAGTTCAATCATGCCGGGCAAGGTGAACCCAACCCAGTGCGAAGCCCTGACCATGGTCTGTGCGCAGGTCTTTGGTAACGATGCCACCGTTGCCTTTGCTGGCAGTCAGGGCAACTTCCAGCTCAACGTCTATAAGCCGGTGATGATCCACAATGTGCTGGAAAGTGCTGATCTGATTGCCGATGGCTGTGACTCGATGCGGCTCCACTGTGCCAACGGCATCGCCCCCAACCTGGCCCGCATTCAGCATCACCTTGACGACTCGCTGATGCTGGTCACGGCGCTCAACACTCATATTGGCTATGAGAACGCCGCCAAGATTGCCAAAAAGGCCCATGCTGACGGCTCCAGTCTGAAGGAAGCAGCCGTCTCACTTGGCCTGCTTACTGGCGAGCAATACGACCAGTGGGTCGTGCCAGTCGAGATGACCAGGCCACTGGCAACCTGAAGAAAAACCGCTGATTACGATGGCGGTATAGTGTAAACACACGACCCACGACTGAGGGGGCGACGTGTTTTTGTCTTGACCCTCGAAGGAATTTGCTTACTCTCTTTAGCGGGAAGCTGCGAACTTCCTTCGCAGGAAGTCTTGTGGGGCAGTCAGCTACATTTTCATCGATATCGACTAATTCTGTCCGTTCAACCAAGGGAGCTTCTCATGTCTTTCCAGCCCACCAGGCGTAATGGGTTTACGCTTATCGAACTGCTTGTTGTTATTGCCATCATCGGCGTTCTTGTTGGCCTTCTGCTGCCGGCGGTGCAGCAGGCCAGAGAAGCAGCTCGGCGAACGACACCTACGGCCGTCTGCCGCCAGGTTCGTCAAGAGACCAGGCACCTTATGGCACTGTCACTTCGGCCGGAAGCTGGGGAGGGCGTGGGTGGTACGTCTACCTCCTCCAATTCACTGAAGAACAGCAAATTTGGGATGCAGGAGGCAGCACCTCGAATGGTACAAGCGTTATTTTACCGGGATGGGCCAGAGGGATGACAATGAACGGGATTCGCTGCCCGTCGTCACGACTGCCAGCGTCAGCCACGCATAATCAAAGCCTGGGAGTTACCATCTCGTGCTACCAGCCGATCAGTGGTGCCGTCGATGGCTTAATTCCGTCATTCACCGAATCTCGAAACCGAGTGAACAGCGGCACGCAAGGCACACAGAGTTGGGGTGGCGTACTTCCTGCAAACAGTCATATCAAGTTCAAAGATTGTGTCGATGGCCTGAGCAATTCAATCGCCGTTGGAGAAATGAGCGACCTTATGATAGACACCAGCGGCAACACTCAGGAATGGGGCACTAACACGCAATTTGGCTGGACGCTTGGTGTTGGCGGAACTTTCGGAACCAATCTAGGTGGAAGCGCTTACAACACAAGCACGATACGACACCTCATTAATCAAAAGACTGGCTGGAGTGGCACAACAGGCGGAGTTAGCCGAGGTGGCTTCAATGTCCCAATGAACTCCGCTCATCCTGGTGGGTGCAATGGCTTGCTCCTTGATGGCTCAGTTCTTTTTCTCCAAGAAACCACATCGCTTCAAACACTTGCTCAGTTGGCAACACGAGATGATGGTGTCGCTATTTCTGGGCTGTAGTTTGATCCTGAAAGTGGCAACTAATTGCAGTAAGCCGGTTTAATTACATAGTTATTTGGAGAGACAGCTTGAAGCGATCTCAAGAAAACCAACGTTTGGCGAGCCGACTGTTGGTGCTGTGTAGCACAGTTGTAGCGATCGCGATTGCCGGCTGTGGTTCTTCCGACGACGGACGCCCACGGGGCGTTGTTCGCGGCATGGTGACACTCGATGGCAGCCCACTCCCAGAGGGTGAAATCTATTTCCTAATGCCCAGTGCCGGTGATATTGAGCGACTTACCATTGTAGACGGCAACTTTTACGGCAAAGCGTTACCGGGTGAGCGAATGATAAGCATATCGGTCACCAAAATGATGGACCCTCCTCCATCCACTATGCCTGGCATCGAGTTCACTGAAAAAGTCCCCACCGAAACCCTGCCGGCCCGCTACAACGCTGAGACCACCCTGACTGCTACGGTATCCGCTGATGGCCCAAACGAATTTACGTTTGAGCTCACCTCTGACGACAAGTCGAACTCATCGGCGACAAAGAAGGAGGTCAGTCGTCCACGCTGACGATATCGACGGCAAGCTGGCCATCACTCATTGTGAGATTGGCCGGCCGATTATTGATCTTCAGGAACAGTGGGCCGTCAATGGCCGCCGTGAAGGTTGCCGCCGTCCCTTCGGCAAGAATCTGAAACTGGGGAGGTCGACCACGGTACCAGTCGAGTGAAATACCGGCTGCAGTGCTCTCGAGATCAAGCAGGCCATCAGCACGCTGAAGCTGGCCTACCCGGCAGCGGCCTGATGCCTGCAGCCGATATCGCCGACCAGCCTCCAACTGCCAGTCGCTATTCTGCCAGCCACGCGTGGCCGTCACGGTGGCTGTTGCCCCGGTTGCTGGCAGCTGGCGGCCCACTGACCAGTCGATTGCCATTCGCTCACACTCAAAGCCGTAGTCGAGATCAGCAGTAAAGGCATCAAAGTCACGGCTGGCCGTGGTCGCATTCCAGCCAGGCTGGCTGGTCAATCGGCGGGTGAAACTGGAATCCAGCGGCTGCCGCTCAGTAGCGGCAAAGACCTGTTGGTAACGAGGGTGTTCAGCTAATAAGGCCACTGCTGCCCAGGCTGAGGCATAGGAACTGATCGTGCCGTGAAGCGTCGGCTTCAGCGCAAAGACCTGCTCAAGACTCGGCGCCTCGGCTGACTGCCGCAGCCGCCTCATCATCTCAATGCGGCCAAGCTGTTCTACATCGTCTGGTGCGACTGGAATCGGCGTGTGCTGGAACTGGGACTGCCCCTCGACGAACCGATGCGTCGCCAGCCATTCCGCAATGCCCTCGGTGTACCAGGTGGGCGTGTTCAGATTGAGCAGCGTAGCGGTAAAGGCATGCACGCCCTCATGCAGGAAGAGGTGCCGCCGGTAGGCCGGGTTTGACTGCTCCACCAGCCAGAAACGGTGATGGTCACAGTACCCGTTGGCAAAGTCAGGCAAACGCTCAGGCAACAACCCGGCCCGACGAAACCGTTCACGATCGACAATCAGGCAGCCACAGGCCTGCCAGTCAGCATAGTCATCGGGCTTGAGACCATAGTGGTGGCACCAAACGAGAAAGGCCTGGTCAAACACGTTCGGCAGCTCAGCCAGCCCCGCTGCCTGCGGGAGGCAGTCGGTGAGGAGCACCAGATGCGTTCCTTGAAACACCTGGAGCCCAGCCGCACGGGCCCGCGCCACCAACGGCCGCGGATCAAACCGGGCCCTGTCTGGCCGTGCCGGTGGCTGCCCGGGCTCCGCTGCTCGACCGGGCTGCCACTGAGAAAACAGGGCGAGGGTCAATGTCAGGACACCGGCAGCCAGGCGGCAACACAACGACAAGCCTGCTTGGGGATGAAACACCGATGACTCAGGAATGGGTGAAGGTGGCGGAAACAGCATCAGTTTACCGCAGGATAGGCGGCAGGATGCAACGAGAGTGACTCGGTGAAATGGTGATGGGACACCGTGCAGGGCGGCCACGCCAACCAGGCAAGATTCGGGGAAATTACCGGCTCAGAGGCTGGCCATTGGCCGATACTCTCCCGAGACAGCCCGTCTTCTCCCCAGCCAGCCTCCCACTTATGTCCGGCATTGCTGTGATGGTTCACTCAGCGGTTCAAAGACGATTCACTGATGGGGGTTCCCCGATCTGGTCAACAATTAAGAGCGTTGGCTGCCTGGGGGTGGTCACCTTCTTGATCGGACTAGCCGGGAATACCAGCTGGGCTCAGCAGGTGTATCAGCCGCCACCACCTGCGAAGCAGGTGGCCCGGATGCCAGTCGATCGGATTCAGGCTCCCGGCTATGTCCCGCCACCACTGGTGGTTCGCCGACCGTGGTGGTTCACGGTTCAGACGGCCTCTGGCCCAGGGGCTGTTATGCCAGTGGCACGTGTCACCCACTATTCCCCCGCCCCGTTTCGGTTTCCGGCTGCCTCACCCGTTCTGGCTGGTCGGCCGATCAGCCCGCCGAAAGGAACGCTTCCGTCGCAGTGGGCCGCCGCCCCAGCCGTAACGCCTGCAGCACCAGTCGCCCCGCCACCATCTCCGCCACCACCAGCCACCACCTGGGAAGCCAGCCCGCCACCTGCCCCACCACCAGCGGTGCCAGCACCAGCACCACCGCAGCCTGCCGCCGCACCGCCACTACCAGCCCCTACAGGCAACTGGGCAACGATTGCGATTGATGCCAGCCAGCCTCAGCCCAATGCCATGGCCGTCACCATTCCCGAAACACCCGGTGACCTTCTGGCAGGACAGCCAAGTCCTCCAGCGGCAGTACCGCCTCAACCGATGAGCCAGCCTGCCCGCGAGACACCAGCCACGCCAGCCTCAACCGGTCAGGCTGCCACAGCACAGGTCGTCTGGTGGCGATGTGTCGGGGTGGCAGACGGGGATACCGCAACCTGCCTCGATACCAACGGCCGGCAGCAGAAGATTCGCCTCGCTGGTATCGATGCCCCTGAAGTTGGCCAGCCCTACGGTCCCACTGCCCGTGAGGTCTTGGCTGAACAGATTTTCGGCAAACTGATTGCGGTTTCTGTTCTCGGCCGTGATCCAGACGGCCGGGCGATTTGCCAAGTGTCCTACGACGGTCGCGACCTTAGTCGTCTGCTTGTCACCGAGGGTGCGGCCTGGGCCGACCCGACGACCGGCAGTAGTCTCAGCGGCGACCAAGAGCAGGCCCGTACCGGCAAACGTGGACTCTGGGCCACAGACAACCCTGTGCCACCATGGGAATACCGGGCAGCCGGCCAGGGACTTCGTCCTATCGGAACCTGACCCCTACTCGTGTTCACTGCGAATGAACGGTTCGCCGTCATCGGCGATATCGACGTGCAGAACCATGGGGTTACAGCAGACAGGGCAGTCCTCGACGTAGTCCTGATGCCGCCCCTCGGTGAGGTCGATCGGGACGACAATTTCCTCGCCGCAGGAGTCACAGACATAACGGGCATCCAGATCTGCCGGCAGGGTGTCGAGCCGGTTGGTAGCCAAACGCAGCCGGTCAGAATCCTGGGGCGTTTCAAATGGTCGTTTCATGGCATCACCCTTTTGGTCTCGCGAGCCAGAGGTTTTCCCGGGGGGGCCAAACTCCCCCGACGTGGAACCCTCTCCATGCATAATATGCATGTGGGGCCCAGGCTGTCACGAAAAAGGAGACCACAGCGATGAGAAGCAAATGGTGCGGCAAACAAGACCCACGGGGGCAGGGTTCCACCTCAGCCTGGCGACAGATCCTCTGGATTTTCGTCTGGGCCTTTGTTGTCAGTGGGTATCACGGGGATATCTCACACGATGCCGTGGCTGCTGAGGCCGTGCCAACCGTCGAACAGTCACTTGCCGAATTCAGCCCAGCTGAACTCCAGGTTCGCTATGCCGAACGCCGGCTCGAACTAGCGCGGCTGAATCTTGAGCGGGCTGAACGGGCCAACAAACTTGCTGGCCGCGTCGTCGGCCCACGAGAAGTCCACCGTCTGTCCAATCATGTTGACCTCACTCGACGGCAACTGGCCATTGCCAAAGAAAACCCCCGCATGACGGCCAAGCAGACCAACCTCGCCTCTGCAGAAGTCGCCGTAGCCAATGCCAGTGCTGATTTGGCCACGGCCCTCAAGGCCAATGAAATGACAACCGACGTGAAACTGGCCGCTGTTTCAGAAATCAACATCGAGCGACTACGAACCATTCTGGCAATGGCCGAGATCCGACTCGAAATGGTCAAGCGACCTGACTACGTCCCCTCTCGACCTACTCACCAACGAAGTGATTGAACTGCGGCACCAGTTGGAATCCGGGGGAAACCTCGACTTTGGGTCAGAACGACCGTAAGGCCGTACGACTGGACTGAGTCAGATCACGAGCAGCCGCTGCAGAAGGCTGCCGAAACCCGGCAGAGAAGCAGAGGGCAACGAAGAGCGGGCGACCGGGTTCGAACCGGCGACAACCAGCTTGGGAAGCTAGTGCTCTACCAACTGAGCTACGCCCGCGAGTGTCTCAGTCTAGCACTCCCCGCCGGCACCGCCAGCATCTGCCCCGAACCCCAGCAGACGCACTACAATCAACGCTGATAAACACGGGTTCGCCGGTCGGGCGGTGGCCTGACCTCACCGACCAGCAGATTCTGCCACCTTGCCTTGGGAGTTTCCCCGCAACCATGACCAGCCAGCAACCCTCCAACGGCAGCACAACGGGGCAGCCGGCACCCACGCCTGCTGATTCCCCTGATGTGGCACCCGCCGGTTCCGGGAAACCAGCCCGGCCACACCGCTCTTTTGCAGGTGGCCTGCTTCCTACTGGAATTGTCCTGCTGGCCATCGCAGCCATCATCGTCGTGCTCTTGCCACAGTGGCTGGTCTCACCCACAGGCATTCGGCAGGCAATCCTGCGGTCTCTGCCTGACATTCACGGCGACGTTGAAGTCGATGCCGCCAGCATTGGCTGGTTCACGCCGCTGGCCATCGATGGCATTCGGCTGGTGCCGGCAACAGACGGTGAGCCTCCGCTTTCGATTGCCACGATTAGGGGCGAGCGAAGCATGCTCGATATTCTTCGCAATGGCGGGCGTCTCGGTGAGGTGACTGTCAGTGGGCTGGCCTTCGATCTTGTCTTCGATGAGCAGCATGTCACCAACCTGCAACGCACCGTCGGAAAGCCACCAGCCAGAGCAGCATCGGGGGCGATTCCCTCTCAGCCCCCCACCAGCCAGCCGCTTGATACGACGGGTGACCAGCGGGTTCAGATCAAGGTTGCTGATGCTCGCATCCGCATCAAAGGCCCGTGGTCAGAGGCGGCCTGGGAGAGCCAGCCAATCAATGTTGAGGCAACACTCCGCAGGACGGCAACTGGAGTGCGAGAGTGGTCCCTGACTCCACTGACCTTGCTCGACCACGCCCGGCTTGAACCCTCTGTCGCTGCTGGGGTGCTGGCCTATGCTGCTCCGATTCTGGCCGACACCACCCGTACCGGCGGTGAGTTCTCATTGGTCATCGAAGAGGCCCGCTGGCCAGCAGGCCACGGGGAGGAAGCCACCGTTGCTGGCACGTTGACACTCCATGAGGTTGATGTCGGACCAGGACCGCTGGTCGAAGGCGTCGTGGCGGCCATGCCGGGGCGACTGCCGGCTCCACCGACGATCCGAGTGGCTGAAGCCTCTGTGATACTGCTCGCTGCCTTGGCAGGCAAGACCCTCAAGGCCCAGGTCGTGGGTACGCTTGACGCCCCCCAGTTCAAGCTGGATGAATCACTCAAAGAGACGGCAACGGCCGTGGCCGCCGATGTGATTGAGTCACTCCGCAACAACAGAAAGAAGCCCGCCTCAGCAGACCAACCTGCCCCGGCGACACCATCCACCGACTCGGTTGACACCACCGAGCCTCAGGAAACCCAACCGCCACCGCCCAAGCAGCAACGAGAAGGCTCACCCAAGCAGGGCAATGCCGCAAAACTTGACCAACTCCGAGGATTTCTCCCACCAGAGGTCTCCGACGATCCAGCCACCGACACGGTGATTGATGCCGTCGGCGGCCTGCTTGACGAAGTAGCCAGACGGCGTGCCGAAAAGGCTGCCAAAGCAACGACAGAGGCGGGGCAACCAGCAAAGAATAGCGCTGACCCGCAGGATCGACCTGCCCGAAGGCTGTTACGAAAACTCATCTCCGGGGATGAAGACAAACCCGCAAAGACCGATGCTGCCGCAGGCCAACCAACTCAGCAGGAACCGGCAGACAAGAGCCGTGATGACAATGAGTCTGGCAAAAAAGAATAGCGGGGAATGTGCCGGGCGGCGTTCTCCCGCATCGCTTCGCATCAGACTCGAAACTGCTGCCAACAGAAGCGCAAAAAAAAACCGGATCCCACATCAGCAGGATCCGGTTCTTTTATCGAGAGCGCTGATTGAGAAATCGGGCCAAGTCTCAGGGTGGACTCAGCGGCGATTGCTCAGCCTGAACTCAATGAGCCCTTAGGCCTTATTGGCCTTCTTGGGGGCTTCTGGAGCAGCTTCGGTTGGAGCAGCTTCGGTTGGAGCAGCTTC
>RGBY01000500.1 GCA_009919445.1 Planctomycetia bacterium | reverse complement strand
GAGTATGAGTACGAGTACGAATATGAAGAGGTCGAAGAGGACGAGGAAGAAGAATGAGCCGGCGGCAGTTTCTGGGCTGCTTGAGGATGCCCTGGGAGGTGCGTCTGGGCACCCGGCGTGCTCACGGAGACTTCCTACCGGCCATCTGCTTTGCCCCCTTGCGAACCACCCCGCATAACCGCGGATCAACCCGGATCACGGCCATATCGCTGTCGGGCGGCCCCAAAAGAAGGTATGGTGAAGCATTCTGAAACGATTGCCACCTCCCTGCCAGACAATGTCATGCGCACGATTGAGATTTATGACACGACGCTCCGCGATGGATCCCAGGGCGAGGGCGTCAACTTTTCCCTCGAAGACAAGCTGGCGATCGCCCGACGCCTTGACGAGGCAGGCGTCGATTTCATCGAAGGCGGCTACCCCCTTTCCAACCCGAAGGACGCTCAGTTCTTTTCCCGGGCAGCCGACCTCAGACTCAGGCATGCCCGGCTGTGTGCTTTCGGCATGACCCGCCGCCGTGGCATGTCGGCTGCTGCAGACCCCGGCATGCGGGCCCTCCTCGATGCCAATACCCCGATTGTCACCATCGTCGGAAAGACCTCGGCGTTTCACGTAGAGACGGTACTTGGTGTCACCCGCGAGGAAAACCTCGAGATGATTGCCGACACTGTTGGCTATCTCACCAGTCAGGGCCGCGAGGTCTTTTACGACGCCGAACATTTTTTCGATGGCTGGAAACTCGATCCTGCGTACTCTCAGGAGACCCTCGAGGCGGCCGCAAACGCTGGCGCCACCCGACTTGTGCTCTGCGACACCAACGGTGGCACGCTGCCTACCGAACTCCAGGAAATCGTTACGGCGGTGACCAAGGTGATCAAGGTCCCCCTTGCCATCCACTGTCACAATGACTGTGAGCTCGCAGTTGCCAACTCCCTGGCCGCCGTCACCGCCGGGGCGGTGCAGGTGCAGGGCACGATAAACGGTATCGGAGAGCGTTGCGGCAATGCCGACTTGATCTCTGTCGCCGCCAATTTGGCCCTGAAGCTTGCCGGCTATTCTGTTTTGGCATCTGCACGGGGTGGCAGTACCGGTGTCAGTCATCTGACCGAGCTGTCACGGTTTGTCTATGAAACAGCGAACATGTCGTATCGCCCCGGCCAGCCCTTCGTGGGGGCGAGCGCGTTCGCCCACAAGGGCGGGATGCACGTCCACGCTGTCGCAAAAGCGACTGAGTCGTATGAACACATCCCCCCGGAGGCCGTTGGCAATTCCCGGCGGATCCTCGTCAGCGAGCTGTCAGGACGATCGAACATCGCAGC
>RGBY01000499.1 GCA_009919445.1 Planctomycetia bacterium | reverse complement strand
GGCGGTGAGAACATTCGCTGGCGTACTGAGCTGCCGGGACGGGCCTGGTCATCGCCCGTGATTGACGGTGATTCAATCTGGCTGACAACGGCGATCGAACAGGGCAGTGCCGAGGAGGGGCCACCGCCACCGGGCGGCCGCAAGCCGCAGCCGCGCAGCGTGGCCGAGGCGGTGACCTTTCGGGCGATCGGGATTGATCGTCGCACGGGCAATGTTCTTCACGACGTCGAATTGTTCACAGTTGAACGCCCGCAGCCGACTCATGTACTCAACAGCTTTGCTTCGCCGAGTCCAGTTCTGGCTGAGGGAAAACTCTTCTGCCAATTCGGGGACTATGGCACCGCCTGTCTTGATACGTCGACGGCAGCAGTTGTCTGGCACAACCGCAGCCAGCGGCTCAACCATGAGAATGGCCCCGGCGGCTCGCCCATCACCTGGAAGAACCTGCTGATCTTCCACTGTGATGGCAGTGACGTGCAGTACGTTGTCGCCCTCGATGCGGCGACGGGTAAACAGGCCTGGCGGACCGACCGTAGTGGTGAAATGCGGGACAACCCCGAACTGAAGAAGGCCTATGGCACACCACTTGTTACCACGATCAACGGTCGGGACGTCTTGCTTTCACCTGCGGCCGACTGGTTGTATGGTTACGACCCGGCAACCGGAAAGGAACTCTGGAAGCTCAGCTATGGTGTGCTGGGGTTTTCAATTGTGCCGCGTCCAGTGGTCGCTGACGGCATCGCCTACATCGGCACCAGCTTTATGAAGGCGGAACTTCTTGCGGTGCGGCTGGGGCCGACGGCAGCATTGCAGCCCGAGATTCTTTGGCGGTATGGCCGCAGTGTGCCAAACATGCCGTCGCCGCTGCTGGTGGGCGATGCGGTCTATCTGTTCAGTGACAAGGGGATTGCGACCTGCCTTGATGCTGCCACTGGGGAGGTTCGCTGGACCGGCCGGCTGGGCGGTAGTTTTTCGTCGTCGCCGCTGTTGGCCGATGGCAAGATCTATGTTGGGAGCCGTGACGGTGAAATGTTCGTTATCAGGCCGGGTGAAGACCTCGACATCGTGGCGACCAACAACTTTGGGGAAGCAATCATGGCCAGTCCGGCAGCCGTCGGCCGGGCGGTCTACGTCCGCACCGAACGAGCGCTGTACCGGATTGAGCAGTAGGCTGCTGGTCAGGCCTTTGCCCCAATCACACCCAACAGGTCGTGCCAGCTTTTGACGAAAGCCTCGGCGCCCTCGCGCTGCAGTCGGTCTCCAAGGGCGGGAATGTCGACGCCGGCGGCAGTTATCTCATGAAGCGTCTGCTCAGCATTG
>RGBY01000498.1 GCA_009919445.1 Planctomycetia bacterium | reverse complement strand
GGTGGAATTCCGCCGGCACCGACGCAGGCGCCGGGAACTTGGGGGCGAGTTCCCCAGCAACTTCGGTTACTCAAACAATGCATGTAACCAATTGGCAGGATGGGGTAATTGAAGGGTGGAGATGAGTGCGATGGCGGAAAGCGACCAATCAGAACTACTGGTGCAGCATATTGCCGAACATCAAAATCGGCTGTACGGGTACATCTTCTCGATGCTAGGCGATCACGTGCGGACAGCCGACGTCTTGCAGGAAACCAATCTGGTGCTGTGGCGAAAAAAACAGGAATTTCGGGCAGGTGAGCCCTTTCTGCCGTGGGCGTTTTCAATCGCCAGGTTCCAGGTGCTTGCCCATGTCCGTGACCGTGGTCGCGACAGGTGTCTGCTGGACACTGAGCTGGTCGAATTGATCGCCGAAGAGACACAAAAACAGGCCGAGCGATTCGAAGAGCTTCGACAGGCCCTGCGTGCCTGCTTGGCGTTGTTGTCACCTCAACACATAGAAATGGTGCAAGCGCGTTATTTCCGTTCATCTTCTATTGAGGAATTGGCGGAATCGCAGGGGAAAGGCACCAGTGCGGTGAAGGTGACGTTGCTAAGAATTCGTCGTCGGCTTGCCGCATGCATCGAGCGGAAGCTCGCGGAGTCCACTTGATGAATGCAGAAATTGAGAGCCTGGAATCGCTCTTGGAACAGTGGGCCGACGGAAGTCTTCCAGCTGCGGACGTGGCAGCGTTACAGGAGATGCTTCGTAAGGACGCCAAGCTTCGGGCCCATTTTGTCCGCTGGCAAATGCTTGGTGCAGCATTGTCGATGGAGTCTGATTCGTTGCCAACTGGGTTGGCAGAATCCGAGCCGGCAAAACTGCTGCGTGCCAGGGAAAAATCTCCGGTGGAGGCTGGGTGGAAGACCCTGTTCGCGATCGCCGTGTCCTTGGCATTTGTTGCGATCGTTGGTCGTTGGGCGTATCTCGAGGCTCGGTCTGAGAGGGTCGTTTCAACACCGGGAATTCTGAACAGCGGTCCGACAGCAATCGAGGAGCCGACTTCCCGTGGAATCGCCATGGTCACCCGGCTGGTGAATGCCGATTGGGAGCAGCACAGCAGTAGTCCCATCGGTGTTGGCCAGGCACTGGAGCCAGGAACGTTGAAGCTGCGTTCAGGGTATGCCCAGGTGGAATTCTTTTGCGGAGCTTCGGTGATCCTCGAGGGACCGGCCGAGCTGGAGTTGTTGTCGCCCACGGCAGCCAGGTTTCTCAGCGGCAGGCTTCGGGCACAGGTTCCACCCGCAGCGCGAGGGTTTCAAATTGATGTCGAGGGCATG
>RGBY01000497.1 GCA_009919445.1 Planctomycetia bacterium | reverse complement strand
GCTCTGTGACAAAATTGAGGCTGCAGAGAAAATTATTGGTGACGATCGTGCGGCAGCGATTCCGCGCAGCGTCCTCGGCAGCTGCTTTTTCCTTTCGACGAGCACGGCTGGCCAAACTGGTGTTGATGAGCTGCTGCCAGCCAGAAGCCCCCTGCTGCGCTGCCGCGACGCGGACAGGGCCACCAACGAGATCAGCCTCACCGGTTCTCCACGTTGCGACCAGTTCCTCGAGCCAATGAGAATCGGGGTATTCGTCATCGTCGATGAAGCAGAGGACCTCAGCTCCGGCCGCTCGTGCTTCGTCGAGACCGCGGTTTCGGGCAACAGGGATCCCCGACCGTGGCTCCACAACGTAGTGGAGTGAAGGAATCCGCGGCTGCCATCGCTCAACCGTTTCCCTCGCCGATTCAGCTTGATCGTTATCGACAATCAGAAAGCTAACGACGCAATTATGGGGAACGGAAAGCTGTGAGAAACCCTCGAGCAGATGGTCCAACATTTCGGGGCGACGAAACGTGATGACTGCCACAACGACGGAATCTCGGCTGACGTCGCTGCTGCCCCGGGGGGGGAGGGGATGTGACCGTGTCGGATTCATTTTGCCAATCTGCCGGTTCGCCACAAACCTTCAAAAGTCCCTGGTGCCCCCCAGGAATCTTTTCCTGCTCTATCGGAATAAACTGTTTGCTCGGTCCAATAATGATGGGCCGCAAATTCGCCATAACCGGTGCTGCTTTCAGCCGATCCTCACAGAATGGCCGTTATTTGAGGTCTCGCTGGCAATTCTCTGGGCGATGCAAGTTGGCCGCCATGAAGACGACCCAGCTTGAGTTGGCGAAGTAAACTCCGTACCATCCCTATACACCCGGAGGGTATGCGAATTGGCCAGCGGTCTGACTCGAAATCAGATGCCCCGAAAGGGGTTGAGGGTTCGAATCCCTTGCCCTCCGCCTGCGACGAGCTTTGAGATCCGCCCCACGCCCCGCTGAGGGCGTTGTTCAGGCCCCCGAGGGCCTCGATCGGCGTTGCTGCCCGCTTCTGAGCCCTGCTGATTTCCACAGGCCGCCGCGGCAGTCGAACCAAATTTGAGGTTGCTCCGTACCGAGGGGGGTGCGTATTGTTAGGGAATCATGAGCGCGCCGTCCCGCGGCGCGTTCGCCTTCTGGGTTGGCGGTTTTGTTCCCGACTGCTTGGAGGTTTTATGAGATGCAGAGAACCCTGTTCATCGTGGTTCCGCTTTCAGCGGCGTTGCTTTTTTCGGGATTTGGCTGCGTTCGCGGCGACCGGGAACCTCTCGGGGTGACCACCGCCGCTGCCGCG
>RGBY01000496.1 GCA_009919445.1 Planctomycetia bacterium | reverse complement strand
TTTTTGTGGGCACCCATGCTGGTGGTCAGCTTGTCCAGACGCCAGCGGCCAAGCTCCTGCCAGAACCTCCCAAGCCGAAGCCTGAACCAGCAGCTGAGCAGCCCAAATCTGAGCCGGCAACAAAACCGGCGGACAAACCAAAGGAACAGCCTGCCGCCAAGCCGGCTGAGAAGCCTGAGGCAAAACCAGCTGAGAAGCCAGCTGCCCCAAAGCCAGCCGAGAAGCCGGCTGAGAAACCAGCCGAGCCCGCAAAGCCCGCCGCAGCAGTGGAGAAAAAATGATGCAATTGGATCGTCGCCTCCTCCATCGGCTTGGCAACTGGCCGGCGCAGGTCTGGCTCGTGATGGTAGCGGTCTGCTGCGGCGTTGGTGTTGGCCTGTCTATCGGTCATACCAGTCGCCGGCCCCTCGTGCCGGTGGTGCAGGCAATGACGGCCATGACCGACGAAAACTTCGCTGTCTGCACGGCAACGCTGGCGGGTGGCCTTGGCGGTGGGACGGAGGGATTCTTTCTGCTCGATTTTCTGACAGGAGATCTTTCTGGCGGCGTGCTCAATCCCGCCACATCAACCTTTGGGGTTTCCTTCCGCCATAACGTGCTGGCTGATCTCGGTTTTCAGGCAGGGCAGGCGAAGGATCCGCGGTTTTTGCTGATTGCTGGACAGGCTGATCTGCGGCGTGCACGGACGCCGTTGGCGCCATCTGTGCTCTACGTGACCGACTGTTCTTCTGGTGCGACGGTTGCCTACGGCATTCCCTACAGCGCCCAGAAATCAGGTGGTCCGATCGGACCGCTGCCGCTTGTGCCGCTGGACGTGGCGCAGCCTCGCGGGGGTGGAACGCAACAATGAGCAATGAGTCGATCAGCGGGGAGATCGTAGTCACCGTCAATGGCAAGGACCATCAACTGCCCAGTGGCAGCACGGCTCATGATCTTGTTGCTTCACTCGGCCTGGAGGGCCGTCCCGTGGCTGTTGAGCTGAATGAACATGTCGTGCCGCGGGTAGAATTGACAGGGCGGGTTTTGCACCAAGACGACCGGCTGGAGGATATGAGAAGTCCCCATGATGCCCGAAATTGCTTCCGATAAGGTAGCGACCCCGTATCCCAATCCACGAGTGCCAACCTGCCCCACCTTGCCCGATATGCTCGTCTCATTGTCTGCCCTCCAAGTTATTTGACTGTTAAACGGCCTATTTCTTAAAAACAATAGCGATTAATAGAATGATAATCGCTACTAAATATCCATTAGCATCTGCTGGAGATGTTACCAAGAAATCTGCGTTTTGTAATGAATCACCACCAGCACCATTTACTAATCC
>RGBY01000495.1 GCA_009919445.1 Planctomycetia bacterium | reverse complement strand
TGATTTTGAACTCGATATCGATCTGGATGGGTCGATCGGGTCGTGAGCCATGCCGCTTGGCACCATTTGATCCTCAGGCCTGTGGCGGCTAGGAAAAACCCCCTTCCTCGAAGCCCGAAGCGCAAGCTGAGGGAGACGCCGTTTTTTTGCCCCGACGCCCATTCCCTCGGCTCGCGCCTCGGGCTTCAAGGGGGGCGGTTCGGCTCACCACACCAGCAAACCTTGCGGCGGCGTCGCCTACCACATGACCAGCATCTGGGTCTGGATCGCTGTGCCGCTGTAGCCGGCCCGGTATGGATAGAGCGTGTTGTCGGCCGGGCTGCGGTTGTAGTAGAGGGCTTCGAAGGTCAGTTTGCTCTGGCGGCTCTTCTTGAGGTACCAATTGAAGCCGCCCCCGTATTCCTGACCGGTGCCGTAGGGACCGGTGACGGCACTTGAGCGTCCATATATTTCGTATTTCCGTGGGACGAGGCAGTACGACAGATAGCCAAGTCCCCCCTGATCAAACAGGCTTTGCTGGTTGAGGTAGGCCGGCGTGGGATCAATATTCGAGGTTTTTGCAGCAGAGATGTCATCGATCAGCCGGAAGTAATACTCGAAATTGAGGGCGAGTCCCTTGTATTTCCAGCCTGCATCGATGGTTGCCATCTGGAGCCGAAACTGCTTGACCGTGGCGTTTGGTCCCAAGGCGTTGGGGGTGGCAATCGGGGTGCCGTCGGTCAGTCGGACAATCGTGTCTTCAGGGTTGTTGCCATTCGTGTTGAGTACGGCCTGTGAGAGAGAGTGAATGCCACTACAGCCAAGCCGGACGGCTGGGGTATCGTGAATCTCCATGTCAGAGTAGCCGAGGCCAAACTTGCCCATCGGTTCCCAGGTGAGGATTCCGGCCCAGGCCATCGATGTGCCGCTGCGATTGACACCAGCCAGCGAGCCATCGATGGCATTCCAGACGCCGCCCCGCCAGGTGAGTTCGCCATCAAGAAAGTCGCCGTTGAACTCGACGCCCGGTGAATAACTCGGCCGAAAAAAAGTGTTGGCCATGCTGCGGTCAACGCCCATCACCCAGCGGCTGGAGGTTGCCCACTCACGGGTGCCGGCTACGAAGGTGACGCCAGCAGTGATTGAAAGATGGTCGTTGAACTCATACCCGACGTAGCCCAGCGGCGTGATGGCTGAGTTGTTGCCATAGTCCGTGGTGCCGAAGAGTGAAATTGAATAGGGAATCCGCTCATCGGTCACAAAGCCCTCGGTGGTGATGAAAAACCGGTTGATCTCAAAGGTGTTGATGTTGTTAACCGGGTTCAGGTTGCCGCTTGGGTTGAGAGGG
>RGBY01000494.1 GCA_009919445.1 Planctomycetia bacterium | reverse complement strand
GCCGAAGACATGGAAGGCTTTGCTGTTGCCCTTGCCTGTCGGCTGGCGGGAGTACCCTGCCAGATCATTCGTGGCATCTCGAACCGTGCCGGTGACCGTGACAAAGCCCACTGGCAGATCGAGCCGGCGCTGCGGGCGGTAGCCAAGCAAGCAAAAGCAGTGCTGGAGAACGTCGACTGATGGAGACGATTCGGCTGGGTATCTCGACCTGTCCCAACGACACCTTCGCCTTTCACGGGCTGCTCACGCATGCGGTCGACTGGCGTGGGCTCGATTTCAATGTGGAGCTGCTCGATATCCAGCAGCTTAACAACCGGCTGTTCGCGGGCAGCTTCGATGTGGCCAAGACCAGCTTTCATGCTGCGTTGCTGTTGGCGGAAGACTATCTGGTGTTACCGAGTGGATCGGCCCTAGGCTTTGGAGTGGGGCCACTGTTGCTGGCTGCTCAGGCAGACACCACGCCGGCCACCCCCAACCAGTTGACGCTTTGCCCAGGTGAACAGACCACTGCGGCCCTGCTCTTTCGGCTGTTCTATCCGTCAACAACGGAGATCGAGCAGGTGGTCTTTGCCGAGATCATGCCCCGGCTGCGGGCCGGCACCGCCAACTTTGGTGTTTGCATTCACGAGGGCCGCTTCACCTGGCAGCAGCAGGGGCTGTACTTGGTCGAAGATCTTGGCAGCCGCTGGGAGGCCGAGACCGGCAGCCCGTTACCGTTGGGAGGTATCGTGGCCAGCCGAAAGCTGCCCGCGGCGACGCTGGCCACGGTTCAGCAGGTGGTATATGACTCGTTGCAATATGCGTTGGCTGACCCTGCGGCTGCTCTGCCGACCATGCGGCGGTACGCCCAAGAATTCAGCGATGACGTGTTGATGCAGCACGTCGACCTCTACGTCAATGAATGGACGATCAATCTGGGGGATGTCGGTCGTCGGGCATTGGTAGCCCTTGCCGAGCGAGCGAACGCCGTCGGCATCACCGCTGCGACCCCTCTCATGGTGCTCGCAGACTGAGCACAGCGGCAGATCACACTGGCCCAGCTGTGCCGGGCTCGCTGAAGTTGCACTGCGGGTGTTGGCGGATTACGGTCTCAGGATGCCGTTTTCGCGCAAGGAGTCAGCCATGCCAATCCGGACTGTTTTGTTTTCAGGGGTCGCCCTTGGCGCTCTGCTAGCCAGGATTGTCTCGGCTGCAGATGCACCACCGGCTGAACTCGTGCCACCAACCGACCTCCTTAAAAACCGCACCCTCGTGTTGCGAGTTTCAAAAGAGTTCATCCGCCAGCACACTCCGGCGGTGGTGGACCGACAGACCCCGGTCGATCGTTGC
>RGBY01000493.1 GCA_009919445.1 Planctomycetia bacterium | reverse complement strand
GTGTTTTCGATGGTGATCGATCCAACCGGGTTCTTGATGAGTCCGTCGACGACCACATTACCGCTGCCCTTATTGATCACGTTGACCTGCATCTCACCGGCCGGCGTGAGGCTGCCGACGTCAAATTCCAGCGTGACATCCTCTGCTGTTAGCGTCACTGCGGGCACTGCCGTGGCGTTGGTCAGGCTGATGTCGCCAAGCACAAGGTCGCTGTCAGAGAGATTGGTGAGGGTGACCGACGGCAAGACCGTGCCCGAACTGAAGGTGCCGGCCGTGCCGCTGAGCGTGCCCTTGGCCGCGGTTTCCCCGTCGTGAGAAGGTGCGGGGCCGACCGTGAAGGCGGCCTTGCCGTTGGTGGTGTTGGTGATGGCGTCAACCGTTATCGGCCCGGCGGGCAGCGACGCTCCGGCAGCTTGACCGTTGTTCACCGTGACTCCTTCGGCGGTGACAACGGTGCCATCAGCAGCGATCAAGAGTTCTGGTGTGGGTTTGCCAAGGAAGGTAACGTCGGCATCCCAGTTGATAGAGCGACGGGCATTCAGGCTGCCTTGCACCACTGGGTTGCCGCCGACGTCGATGCCGTCGGCGTCGTTCTGGGGGTCACGGTCAAAGAGTGAAATACCTTGCGTGCTTGAGACGGCGAGGTCGGCTGCCGACACAATAGCCCCCGCTTTGGCGTCAACGGTGTTGATGCTGTCGTAGGTGGTGCGGCCCAGCGAGTCGGGTTCCGCGAACAAACCGCCACAATAAGCCCGCGCAATGCTCTGCATCGCCATGGTGTCGTGGGCAGCGGTTATCGAGACGACTTCCCCCGCGATGCGGGCGGTGCTGGCAAGCGTGACATCGACCTGATCGTAAATGTCGAGAGTCGCATTGGCATCGGCACCGGCGTAGAGGCCGCCGGAGTTTGCGCGGGCATAGGCAACGCCAGCGAGGGTGCCCATGGAAGAGAGGTTGACCATGGTGCCCTGCAGGTCCCCGGCAATGTCCATGCCAGTGCGGCTGCGGTTGTCGGCCTTGCCCACGGTTACGGCTGCGTTGGTATCGACATCAGCCCCGAGGCCGCCGGCCAGGGTGATGGCTCGTGAGTTGATGCGGCCCTCACTTGCCGAAGCCACAGTGAGGGTGTCCTTCGCGAAAGCTTTGGCTGATTCGGCCACTGTGATCGTGGCCGTGTGGTTGAGATTTGCGGTTACGTCTGCATCAGCAATCGCCACCAGGCCACCACCCACACTGCGGGCGAGTTGGGCAACGTTATGCTTGGCCGTTGACGTGATGTCGACGTTGGTTCGGCCAACAATATGTGCGTTGCTGGCAATCGTCACGGCTGAGGAGGCGTCTGC
>RGBY01000492.1 GCA_009919445.1 Planctomycetia bacterium | reverse complement strand
AAAAGCGGCCGGCCCACCGATCGCTGCGAACCACAGCCTGCTGGTCTGCCTCACCTGCTGCCAGTGAAGCTGACTCGACCTCAACTCTTCCAGCCATCCGCACCAATACACTCCGTAGCGGTGGCGCAGTCGGCATCCCACCGTCAGCGTTAAGGGACGGCGACTGTTCCAGCCAGATGACCGCTTCGTGCGAGCGGGCAGTGGTTTGCCCCTGCCGCAGTTCCACCCCACCCGTGAGATGCCAAACGTCGTAGGCGCCTTCCGTCCAGCGAGATGCCTGCGTGGCTTTGAGGCGAAGCATCTCCCGCGGGTTTGCCGCCGGCACCTCGATCTGCCCGGCTTCAGCGATCGTCGCGGCCAGCCCCCGGACGGGCAGGCTGGCCAAGGCACCACCAGTGGACGTGGCTGCTGGTGGAGCCGCCGAAGCCCGCTGCAGCCCCGCCACCCCAAGCAGCAGCAGGACAAGACAGACCGCCACCATACCTCCACAGGACGATGGTCCCGAAGGTTGGTTGAGTGTCGGCAGAATCACCGCCAAGAACCGGGGCGGGCCCGGTCCCAGGTGGCGATCACCGGAACGATCACAATGAAACAGACTTTGCACGCGCACCCGCATTCACCAAGACCGTCTCCGGTCCGGCAGGCTGAGGGGAAATTCATTTCGGGCGGGACTATAAGGACGGCCTAAAATGGCGGTCAAGGTGTCGCCAAAGCAGCGAAAACATAGAGGAAGAGGCGACGCAGCCCAGGTAAACTAGGGAAACTGCTTCCCCTCCTCAGCGAATCTGGCATGCCTTCTTCACCCCCGTTTCCCAGTCTGGCCAGCAAACTTGCCCGCTGGCTCGTACGGTGGCGACTGCCCCTGGCGGCTCTTGGCCTTGTGCTTGGTCTGGTGTCCGTCGAGCGATCGAGATTGCTTGAGTACTCCCAGTCGATCGATGCCATGTTCGATCAGACTGATCCGGCAATTCCGCCATTTCACCGGCTGGGCCGAACTTTCGGTGCCAGTTCCGCGGTGCTGGCAGTCTATGACGATGCCGCTCTCTTCACGCCGGCTGGCTACGACAGGCTGGCTGGCTTGACTGCCGAGTTGAAAAATCTTCCTGGTGTTCGCTCAACAACCAGCCTCGCGACCACACCACTGGGCCGACACATCATTGACACTGCCACCAACCCAGCTGCAGCCCGGCTGATCCACCTGATGGAGGGCTATACCGTTGGCAGTGACCATCGGACAGCAGCAGTCGTCTGTGTCCTCGATGCCACCAATACCAGTGAGACAATCCGTGCGATTCGGGATGTGCTGGAGCGATATGACGATGGCACCGTGGCCGGGGAGGCCGTCATGCT
>RGBY01000491.1 GCA_009919445.1 Planctomycetia bacterium | reverse complement strand
ACAGGTTGCCAGCGGTCTGGAGTCGCTCAACGACTTCTTCGGGATCGAGGGCCAGCAACGCCTGCCGGCCGCGTTCGGCCCGCATGAGATCGCGGCCGACGATGGCTCCACCAACCTGACTGACTTCCGCAATTGGCTCGCCAGTCATGAAGTGGACGAGTTGATTGCGTTCCAGTGACTCATACGGTTTGCCAAAGCGAAAAGCGGTGAGGTGCATTGCAAACCCTTCTTGAGCGGAGGCTTTCGGACTGAATAGAAAAGTTTACGAGATAGCGATGGTTTTGGCTGGAAAGTTCCGTTTCGGACCAAGCCGCAGCCGCGATGAAGGGCCTCCCCAACTGCGGCGAGAAAAACGGTTCTGGCCGAACGGGAGCGGGCCTGCCGGTGACTCTAATCGGCGTTGCCGTGACTCAGTAGACGCCCACCGTGGTGGCAGTGGCCAGTTTGTGAAACGGCCGCACCCCGCTGACGCCATCCCAGGGGTATTCCACATAGGGGCGTTCGCGTTCCCCCTCATCCCGTTCAAGGAAGCCGGGGACAAAGGTCTCTTTGGTCAACGTGGTCAGTTTGACCCGGCCGGTACCGCCGTAGGGCACAACGCTGTTGGTGTCGTCAAAATCGACTAGCTCAATTACGGCTCGTGGCTGCGGCGCGTAGTAGGCGATTGTATAGCCATCAGCCGGCACAACCGGGCGTGAGGCAGCCAGCCCCATCAGCGTGTTGCCGTAGGTGGGGGTCATGTAGGCGCCATCCAAAAGTTCTTCGACAGCGAAGCGGGTCCACTGCGGCGTGAACTCAGTGCCCCCAGAGAAGATGCCAGTGATGCCAGCCTGGCGAATGGTGCTGCCCCGCTTTTCGAGGGCGAGGGCGAGGGCTTCCAGGAGCTTGGGGGTGGTGAACATGCAGCGGATGTCATGGCCCGATTCAAGGATGGTGATGGCCTGGTCAATGCAGTGCTCTTTGTAGGCTTCCAGGTGTTCCATCCAGCCCTTCTGGATCAACTTGATGACCCAGCGTGGGTCGAGGTCAATGCAGAAACTGATGCCGCCCCGGTATTGGGCAAGGTGCTCGATTGAAAGTCGCAATCGCCGCGGCCCCGAGGGGCCGAGCATGAGCCAGTTTGCTCCTTTGGGGAAATGCTCTTCAGGGAGAGTTGCGCTGAACTCTTCGTAGTCAGTCCGGAAATCGCGAATGTTGACCCGCGACTTTGGCGTGCCTGTCGTGCCACCTGTTTCAAAGACATAGGCAGGCTGGCCAGCGAGTCCTTGAGGGATCCAGCGGGTGACCGGCCCACCCCGTAGCCATTCATCTTCAAACGGCGGAAACTTTTTGAGGTCGTCGAAGCAGTTG
>RGBY01000050.1 GCA_009919445.1 Planctomycetia bacterium | reverse complement strand
GGCGGGCGACCGATCGTCATGGACAGGGTGCCCTCACGGCTTGATTTCGTGCAGACAACCCTGGGTGTACCAGACACAATTCTCGCCGATGGAACGTCCGCTGACGTCACCGCCATTGCTGTCTGTACTGCCGGAGCGTTCTGCGAACTGGTGATAGACGCGACTGGCAATGCCACCAGCATGAGTCGCAGCCTTGAATTTGCCGCCTATGGCGGCCGGGTCGTTTATGTCGGCATCACCCAAGAGACCCTCGCGCTTCCGCACGCTCCCCTGCTGCATCGCCGGGAACTAACAATCTTGGCCAGCCGCAACGCGCTCTCACGAGACTTTGCCAGGATCATCACCGACATTGAGGCCGGCCGCATCGATACGCAGCCGTGGATCACCCATCGGCTGGACTGGAAAACGCTCCCCGACGCCTTCCCCCAGCTGGTTGACCCAGCCAGTGGGGTTCTCAAAGCAGTGGCAACAATCAGCGACTGACCACTGGCGTCACTGCGGCAGCCTTGTCCGCATGCCGTGGAAATGCTAGCTGGCGGAGAGCTTCTGCGGCCTCGCCCGGGGTGTCTCCCTCTTCATCAACACTGCGATTGGCTGCCCGCATGGCCGCTGCAGAAATCCGATTGACTAGCGGCCGCAAGATCGCCACCAGTTCCCGCTTGGCCGCTGCCTTCGGGGAAAGCAGCAGCAGAGCGTCGTAGGGAGGAAACGCCTCGCGGGAATCCTCGAGCACGGATAGCCCATAGGCATCAATCCGCCCATCTGTTGAGAAGCCCGCTGCCAGATCGACCTGACCGTCAGCCACGGCCTGATACATGAACGTTGAGTCCATCCCCACCTGCTCAATTGCGGATAGCCCATAGAGCGACCGCACTCGCTCCCACTCTGGGCGGCCGAAAAATTCGGGGTCACCACCAATTCTCAGCCTGTCCGCCAGAGGCGTAATGTCAGCAATCGTAGAAAACCCCCGGGCCTCAGCCTGCTCGGCCTTCACGACCATCGCATACGTGTTTTCAAAGCCGAGGGACCCGAGTGCGACGATCCCGTACTCGGAAAACAGCCTGCCAGTGACAGCCGCCAGCATGGCTGCCCGATTGAGTGGCTCGGGCTCTTTGAAGACCGTGCTCCACAGCGTGCCGGTGTAATCAACCGAAACGTCGACCGTATTTTTTGCTAGCGCATCAAATACGATCGTTGAACCCATGTTGCCCAACTGCTTTGCCTGACCGCCTGCTTTTTCAATTTCAGCTGCCAGAAGTTCGGTGAGAATCAGCTGCTCGGTAAACCCTTTCGCGCCAATCGTGACGGTCTGGCCGGTCAGGGGCTGCACCGTGGTCTCTCTCGCTGGGGTTTTTTCCTTAAGGGCTTGCGTGGTGACTAGTCCAGAAAAGCCACGTTCTGTCCTACTTAGAAACTGGGGCGACAACCCGATGATGAGCAGGACACCAAGTGCCGCCGTCGCTGACCAGACCAGTGCCAGCCGCCGCCGCTGCAGGCTCGTCTCAATTAATGCAATCAACTGATCAAGAACCAAAGAGAGTGACATTGTGGCGATGCACCCAAACAGCACCCGCTGCCAATCCCGCAGCTGCAGCCCGCTGAAAATATAGTTCCCCAAACTCGGCGCCCCGACCGGTGTCGAAAGCGTGGCAATCCCCACCACCCATACCGTGGCCGTGCGGATGCCAGCAAGAATGACCGGAAAGGCGAGGGGCAACTCTACCTTCACCAGTTGCTGGAGCGGCCGCATCCCCACCGCCCGAGCTGCCTCCCGCATTGCTGGGTCGACACTGTCGAGCCCGACAATCGTATTCCGAACGATCGGTAGAATGCTGTAGACGAGCAGGGCAA
This sequence comes from Planctomycetia bacterium, assembly GCA_009919445.1. Classification (GTDB taxonomy): domain Bacteria; phylum Planctomycetota; class Planctomycetia; order Pirellulales; family UBA1268; genus UBA1268. The sequence continues at coordinate 11,019 of RGBY01000050.1, read as the reverse complement.
TGAAGGCCGGCCGGTATCCAATCGTGCCTCCCAGCACAGCCACCATAATGGCCAGCAGGGCAATACTCGGAACTGTCTGCACCAGCGAGATCACCGTCATCACTGGACCTCTTACCGCCGCCGACTTCACACAAAGAATGCCCAAGGGCACACTGATCAGCACACCCACAGCAATCGCAGGCACTGCCAGCGAGAGATGCCCACCAAGCAGGTTGGGCAATTGCTCAAATAAAAGTTGGAGGCGTGGGCTCATTGGCTTCCTCCACTTGCTGAGTTTTTCATGAGTGATTCAATAAAATCACTGTGGCGTCGCGGTGTCTCAATCAATTGGGCCACATAGTCATCGGCTGGCTGCCTGAGCAACTCTCGAGGTGTCCCCAACTGCCGCAGTTCTCCCTCGTGCATCACGGCGATGCGATCAGCCAGAAGCACCGCCTCGGTCATGTCATGGGTGACAATCACCACGCTCACCGCCAGCGACTGCTGCAACTGCCGAAATTCTGTCTGCACGGTGTCTCGGGTAATGGGGTCGAGTGCCCCAAAGGGCTCATCCATAAGAATGGCCCGCGGCTCCGCAGCCAGGGCCCGGGCAAACCCGACGCGTTGCTGCTGCCCACCGGACAGTTCCCTCGGCAGCCGATCACGATAGGTCTCAGGTGGTAGATCGACAAGCGTGAGCAACTCATCAATTCGCTGGCTGATTCGCTCGGCCGACCAGCCGAGCAACTGCGGCGTGATCGCCACGTTGGCTCCGACGGTCAGGTGGGGAAATAACCCCACGCCCTGAAAGGCATAGCCGATCGACCGCCTCAGCAAGACCGGGTCGATGGCAGTAACGTCCTCTCCCTGCACCCGGATCGTACCGGCCGTTGGCTCAATGAGCCGATTGATCATCTTCAGCGTCGTTGTCTTGCCACTGCCTGACCCACCAACCAAAGCCAGCACCTCACCGGGCATCAGTTCCAGCGAGACATCACGAACTGCTGGCGGCTTGTCAGGGGCGTATGCCTTGGAGACGTTTTCCAGGGAAATCGCAGGAACAGGCATATCGGGCAGAGCACTCCCAAAGGCAGCGGACAGGCCATCTAGCAGCTGAGTGGACGGAGTTCGACCAACGCGAAATCACCCGCTTGGTCACTCCAAAACCGCTCCAGTCCAAGACCAGCCGTTGCAGCCAACTGCTCAAACTCATCTGGGGTGTACTTGTGCGACTCCTCCATGCGAATTGATTCACCGGCCACAAAGGAGACTGTCTTGCCGCCAACCTCAACCGCGTGAGACTCTTTGGCCCACAGGCGGCTCACAATCGCGCCAACCTCTTCATCCCAGTCGGCGCGGAATTCGAACCGATCACGGTCGAACCCTGCGTTGAGTTCACGGGTCAGACGATCAAGCACGTTCAGGTTGAACTCAGCGGTGACCCCCTCGGCGTCGTTGTAGGCCGCCTCCATGCGGGGCACCTCTTTTTTACAGTCGAAGCCAACCACGACTGATCCGGCAGCATCTTGCTCAGGAGACCCTTTCAGCACCTCTGCAAACCGTTCCAGCAAGGCGCCTGCCTCCTGCCGGCTGAAGTTTCCGACTGTCGATCCTGGAAAATAGATTGCCCGGGCAGACACGTCAGCGGCTGGCTCTGGCAGCGGGTGTGGCCTGGTAAAGTCGGCCCATACCGGCAAGACCTCAATGTCATGCTTCTCGGCGATCGTCGCTGCAGACTCAAGCAGGAAATCACGACTGATATCGACGGGCACGTAGCCAGCGGGACGAATCATTGCCTTGAGCAACAACTGGGTCTTCAGACTCGCCCCACTTCCCGGTTCAATCAAAAGACACTCGGGCCCCAACGACTCCGCTAACTGCGGCGCCGTCTCTCGCATAATGCCGAGTTCGGTCCGGGTGATGTAGTACTCATCGAGCCCGCAGATCTGCTCGAAGAGTTCGCTCCCTCGCTGGTCATAGTGCAGTTTGGCGGGGAGTGACTTCTCGGGGCCGTGAAGCCCCTCAATCACCTCATCAAGCAGGGGTCGCTGCCGCGGGGCACACTCAAGCAGGTCGAGTTCACCGACCGAGACCACACTCTCGTTGCCAAGGTCCGTCGCCGTCTCGTGTAGGGATACGTCGGCACACCCCGATGGGGTTGTTTCTCGCATATGGCACCTCTGCAGCTCCGCCAGCCGCGTTAATGAATCGTCCTGACCAGTGCCTATCTGCGACACCCAACTTCCTCACCCTAACGCGATTACCAGCAAGGATCAACCATTTTTCTGCCGAAAAACAAAGTCCTAGAGCCCACATCTGTCAGATTCGACGCACGTGGTCCACGATTGATATCTATCTCAACCGCGATCCCCGAGGTTTTCATCGGCGGTTTTTTCGCAATAGCGTGCAAACCGCAACGAACCCTGCGCCGGCAAGCCGCGAGTGGAAGCGAGCGGACAGCACCACAACTGACGCTACATCCACTCAACCGCTGATCCCCCGGTTTCCACCGGGGGCTTTCTGCTGCAGCGGAACCCGATACTGCCAACTTTAGCAAGCCGCGAGTGGAAGCGAGCGGACAGCACCACGCGTGATTCCGAACCCACTTTCACGCGATCCCCCGGTTTCCACCGGGGGCTTTCTGACGCCGGGGCATCACCGCGGGTAAAACCTATACATTGAGACTGGGAAACCTCCATTGACGGCACGCCGGCGGCTACGAACACTGCACTTACGGAAAACGCCTTGAAGTGCTCTCTCCAACTGATCCTGTCCGCAATGCCCCGCCACTGCCCCACCTTACTCCCGCTACTCGTGCTCAGTTGCCTGTTTGGCACCACATCGCAGGCAGTGGCTCAGACCCGCAGACCCCTCCAGCCCGTGGCCGCTCCTGGTAGCCAACAGCCAGCTACCCCTGACAGGGCTTCACTGGCCCAGCCGAACCCCGCTCGGCCAGCGGCATCATCACCGCCGCCGGCGACAGCAAACCCGGATCAGGCACCAACGTCCGAGGCAGACGAAATCGCTGCGGCGTTCGCTGCCATACGTGGTGATGAATCCCTCGCCCCGGAACTCCGCAATCGCTGCCAAGAGGTTCTTCTCGATGCCCAGAAGAGCATCGAGCGGCGGGAGACGGCAAAGCAGGCTACGCGGCAACTTCAAGCGGCGGCGAAAACGGCTGATGCCCGCAAGACGGCTGCCGAGAGGTCCGCCGAGGAGGGCGTGAAAATCGATACGGGTGGTGTCACCGCATCCAGTTCAGCCACCGAAATAAGCGCGGTCGTGAAGCGGCTTAACGCTGACCTGGCAAGCCTGAATGAGCAATCCAAGGCCATCCAGCAGCAAATCAACGAACGCCGGACCGAGTCGAAGGAACTTCCCCAGCGACTAGCGGCCCTTGAGGAGGAACTCACGGCGATTGGCCAGCCTCCGTCAGATGATGATGAGACCAACCCAGTCTTGGCACGGGTAATGGCTCAGGCCGCCCCGCTCAAAAAGGCAGCCATTGAAGCTGAACTCGAACTCGCCAGGCAAAAGTTAACAACATACGAGGTCGAGGCTCTGGTACTTCCGCTTGAGCAGCAGCGGCTTGAGCGTCAGATCGATGCGGTCACCAAGATGATCACCCGCGTCTCCCAGTGGGCGACCCAGCAGCGGACGGATGAAATTTCAAAAAAGGTTGCCGACTTCAAGCAGCTCTGCCAACGCAGCCAACCGGCAGACGTCGATCTGCTTGAAGACACCGTCCTTCTTTTCGAAAAGTGGCCGACCTACGTGACGGACGCCCAGCAGTGGAATGCTCTGCTCCTGAAGGCGAAGGACGCCACCAACGACCTGCGAAATGACCTTCAGCAGACTGAATCGCTTCTGGAGGCTGACCGGACCACCGGCTCGGGACTGAGTCGGTCCGCTGGTTCTCTGCTGAAGCGCAAGCAGGTCATGCTCGGTCGCACTCAGGCCTTGTTTCCCGAAGCCAACAAACAGATTGCAGCGGTCGATGATGCACAGGACATCCTCGCCGACATTGACACGCTTCTTGATGAGTTGGCCCAGCAAAGCAACGTCATGCCCGGCGGCACTGAAACTGACGTACAGGATCGCCAGCGGACACTTCTCGAACTCATGTACACCGATATCGACCGTGCTCTGGTCGACACCCTGATTCCCATCGGTGTTCAGTTTGAGGTTCTCAACCGTCTGATCCATGACTATGAATCAGTTATCAATCGCAACCTGCTTTGGATTCGGAGCGACAAGCCACTGCGGCTGTCCAATCTTCGCAGCCTCGTCACCGTCACCGGCTGGCTTGAGGCTGGCCGTCTCCGCACACTGGCTGAATCGTTTGTCGGTGGGGTCGCGAAGCGACCGATCCTGGCGGCTGCCATGCTCTTCCTGATCATTCTTTTCGCAGTCCTGCACCGCTGGTTTGTCCTGCGAATTGTGGCCCTTGGAACTTCACTCAACGGTGCCAATGCCATGCGGCTTTGGCCCACTGTCCAGGCCGTTTTTTTCACCGCCTGTGCTGGCCTGCCGGTCTGGCTTCCAATCGAAACACTTTCGCGACTCTTAGGAGAATTCGCCACAGCGGGAACAACCGAGGCCTTTGTCGCCGATGCCCTTTCAGCTGCCGGCCTGGTATTCCTGCCACTGGAAATGCTGCGACAGTTGATCCGGCCCCACGGCGTGGCGGTCGACCACTTCGGCTGGTCAAAACTGGTCATCCAGCCGCTCGGCCGGGCCGTCCGCCGCACGGCGGGCTTAGGGCTAGGACTGGTTTTTCTGGCTCGGCTGCTCTTACTTGAGCGAACCGTCCATAGCGAACTGTCGCCCTTGGCTCGCCTCGTATTCGCTGGATTGATGCTCTGCCTAGCAGGCATTCTCTGGCGACTGCTTGACCGCCGCACCGGGGTGACAGCCGGGCTGCTGGCGAGTTACCCCGACTCCCCGCTGGCCAAACTCGCCTGGCTGTGGCGGCCGCTGGCCACCGCCTTGCCAATTCTTTTGGCCGTCCTCAGCCTGGCGGGCTACGCCTTCGCTGCAACCCAGTTGGCCGTTTCACTGTACCAGTCAATCTGGCTTATTGTTGCTGCAGCTGTCCTACACAGCGTCGCCCTACGCTGGCTGCTTGTCTCCAAAAGACGTATTGCACTTCAGCAACTTCGTGAACGCTCGGCGCTCCGGGAACATGCCGAAGGTTCCGGTGCCGCAACTGAAATGCTTGACGTCAACCAAATGAAACTCTCGGCCATCGACCAGCAGACCCGCCGACTTATTGATGCCGGCATACTCGTTGGGCTCGTGGTGTCGCTTTTCTGGCTTTGGTCACCCGTCGTACCAGCCTTGTCATTTCTTGACTCCGTTGTGCTTTGGCAACAGCTCGCTGCGGACGGGACCGTCAGCAGTGTTGTGACACTGAATAACCTGCTCATTGCGGTACCATCCATCCTTTTCACCTATGTCCTGGTCCGCAACGCTCCTGGCCTGCTTGAGGCAGCGGTGTTACAGCGGCTGCCGCTGGATAACGCCGCCCGCTATGCCGTAAGTTCTTTGACCAGTTATCTCCTGGCCATTCTTGGCATTCTCTTTGTCGCCGGCACTCTGGGCCTCAGTTGGAGCAGCGTGCAATGGTTGGCCGCCGGCCTTAGCGTTGGCCTCGGCTTTGGCCTCCAAGAGGTCGTCGCCAATTTTGTCTGTGGCCTGATTCTCTTGTTTGAGCAGCCGATTCGGGTTGGCGATGTTGTCACGCTTGACTCCATCACGGGCGTCGTCTCCCGCATCCGCATGCGAGCCACCACCGTCACCACCTGGGAGCGTCAGGAATATGTCATTCCAAATAAAGACCTCATCACCGGTCGGGTAACAAACTGGACCCTCACTGACTCGGTGAACCGGGCTGAAATAACGGTTGGCGTGGCGTATGGAACCGATACGCGACGCACGGCCGCCCTGCTGCAAGAGATCTGCCGGGACATTAAGGAGATCATGCTTGACCCCGCCCCAATTATCACCTTCTCGGAATTTGGTGACTCAACTCTGAACTTTGTGGTGCGGTTTTATCTGGCGAGCCTCGATAACCGGCTGGCAACAATCAGTGAGTTGCACACGGTTATTCACGAGCGATTCCATGCCGAAGGCATTGAAATTGCCTTTCCCCAGCTTGATGTCCACGTCAGCCAGATGCCGCCGGCTTCAAGCTGAAGTACTCACTCTGTGCACGCTGGCTTTGCTCTGGGGATTGCCTCTTCCGTGTGTTTGCCCGCCTAACCGTAATAATGACGAGTTCAACTCGGAGCCTTGCCGGCCGTCCCAAGGCGGTTCTTGCCGGCATCGGCTGCAGCCTGCCGCTATTCCTGCAAGGCACGGCGGCTGCGGCAGATTCCACCGGCATCAATGCCGCCGACACCGCCTGGATGATTGTAGCGACGGCCCTGGTACTGTTTATGACCCTGCCGGGGCTGGCCCTGTTTTATGGTGGCCTCGTGCGGTCAAAGAATGTCCTCTCCGTGCTGGTGCAGTGCTTTGCCATGGCCGGCGTGATGACCCTGCTCTGGATTAGTTACGGCTATAGCCTTGCCTTTACCGACGGCGGACCAACCCAGGCCTTCATTGGGGGTCTCGACAAACTCTTTCTTCAGGGCCTAACCGTCGACAGTGTCAGCGGTTCCATTCCAGAATCACTGTTTCTTGCCTTCCAGATGACCTTTGCCATTATCACCCCGGCGCTTATCGTTGGTGCGTTTGCCGAACGGATGAAATTCGCGGGCATGATGCTCTTCAGTGTGCTCTGGTTTACCTTCTCGTATCTGCCCATCTGTCACATGGCCTGGGGGGGCGAAGGTTCCCTGTTCCACACCTGGGGCGTGCTCGACTTTGCGGGCGGCACGGTCGTTCACGTCAATGCTGGTATCGCTGGGCTTGTCACCTGCCTGCTGCTCGGCCCGCGTCAGGGCTTTCCTCGTGAGCCCATGCGGCCCCACAACCTGCCCTTTACGGTGATGGGCGCCGGCATGCTCTGGGTGGGCTGGTTTGGCTTCAATGCCGGCAGCGAACTTGCGGCTGACGGCACCGCCGCCATGGCGTTGTTGGTAACCCACATCGCGGCAGCCACCGCGGCGGTTGTCTGGATGGCGATCGAGGCATTCGCCCACGGCAAACCTTCTGCCCTTGGTGTGGCGACAGGTGCGGTTGCCGGGCTTGTCGGCATCACTCCAGCCAGTGGCACCGCCGGCCCGCTCGGCGCTGTTGTCATTGGAGCCACCGCATCGCTGGTGGGCTACTACTTTGCCACCACAGTCAAGCACCGCTTCCGCTACGACGACAGCCTTGATGTCTTCGGTGTCCACGGCGTCGGAGGGGTTGTCGGGGCAATTCTCACAGGCGTCTTTGCCGCCGAGAGCCTGGGTGGGTCAGGCCTTGATCAGCCGATGCTGACACAGGTCTGGAATCAAACACTCAGCGTGATTGTCACGATTGTCTGGAGTGGGGTGGTGTCGACAGTCGCCTTTGTGCTTGCCAACAAACTGGTCGGCATGCGGGTGTCAGTCGAGACTGAACAGATGGGCCTCGACCTCAATGAGCATCAGGAGCAGGCCTACGACGTGGTCTAGGCTACGACGTGGTCTAGACACCACAAGATTTTGCTTTAACGAACACGGCCCACCGACAGGGGCAACCCCGTCGGTGGGCCGTTGTTTTTCAGCGTGTCACTGCCGTCCCCTTACGGCAGTTCTTTGATCCGGACATCTCGGAACTCAGCCCACATTGGCTTGCCGCCATGCAGTTGCAGGGCGATGACACCCGACGTTCGCACTGTTGCCGGATCATCATTGGTAAAATCAATCACTTGCTTTCCGTTGAGATAATGCCGAATCCGCTTGCCTTCGGCACGGATTACCACGTCGTTCCAGTCGTCAAGCCGGAACAACTTCTGGAAGGCGGGTTCGTCAATGAGCATGCCGTGGACGGTCTTCTTGCCGTCCTCTGACCGGGTACAGTGCTCTCCGATGTTGCAAAGCCGACCGGCCTTCCCCCGCTCGTCATAAATGAAGGCCGATACATTCGGAAAGTCTTTCTCATTCCGAACCTCGTGCTGATACCCCGCAACGACCCATTTGTTGGGGGCCTTCTCAAGCCGCTCAGAGCGGTATTGAATTCCCGAATTGTTCGTGGCGTTACAGCGGAACGAGAGGGACAGTTCAAAGTTTTCAAAGGTGGCGGGGGCCTCACCTTCACCGGTGTAGATCAGGAAGGTGTTCCCCTTCGTTGGCTGCTCGGCAGTCGTTTCCCCGTGGATCACGCCATCCCGCACGCTCCAAAGCCGTGGGTCCCCATCCCAACCGGCGAGATCCTCACCGTTAAACAGACTGACAGCCTGTTCCGCAGCGGCAGTTCCGCCAGCCTGGCTGCACTGCTGACACTGCGTCCGGCCCTGCCGGCGATACCGCAATTTCTGAAATGGGCCGGCTTCAACAGTAGAAACGGACAATGCTTGTCCAACGCAGGCCGCAAGGACCGCAACAATGACACCTCTTCGCATCAATTTTTTCTCCACTTGGTAGGCTTTCAGGCTGAGGTGCTCACCAGTTGCATTCACAGGCAACCGGCAGGCGTGGCTGGAGCCCGCACGCGGCGACGTTCCGTTCACACCCGGCACTCAGGCCTTTTCAACACAATCCATTTTTTCAACGACGCGCCGTGACGAACGCGACATGGAACCTGAACGAGCATACCGCAGAGAGCCTTTGGACGCTCTGCGGCCAGACGCTTGAGGCAGCTGTCCAATCTGCTCGTCACCCCTTCCATCTCCTGACGGTGTCGACCCTTACGCCCGCCGGGACGCCTGACGCCCGCACGGTGGTTCTCCGGCATTTCGGCGAAGATCCTGCCGAAATTGCCTTTCACACCGACACGCGTTCGGCCAAGTACCGTCAAATGAAGGCCCAACCAGCCGTCCACCTCCACTGGTACTCCGCAGACCTTCGGGTCCAGCTCCGCGCCGCTGCAACAGCGGAACTGCACAACGGGGATGGCCGGGCCCAGGCGGCCTGGACGAACTCACGTACCACCAGCCGCGCCTGCTACACCAGCCCCATCGGTCCGGGCACACCGGTCGCTGAGTTTCCAGTCGCCCCGACCATTCCTCTAGACGATGACCCGTCAGGCCTGATCCACTTTGCCGTGGTCAGTTGCCGCCTCTCTCTGGTGGAGGTGCTCACTCTCCACGCCAGCGGCCACCAGCGGGTACGCCTCAGCCTCACTGACATTCCGGTGACATGGGAGCGGCTCGCCCCCTGACAGCCCATTCGCACGGGCACTCATAAGGATTACACCAACCATGAAGCTTGCACTGCACTGGCAGATCGCCATCGGCATGCTCGTCGGGGCAATCATTGGTGTCAGCCTGAACCTGCTGGCTGGAACCCGGGAGACGGTGGTTGCAACCCAGCAGCTTCCTGGCGGCGTTTCTGCCCTGACAATTAGTGATAGCCCAAACCATATTCGACTTGCCTGGACACGGGACGACGGCACGACTGACGCCGCCGTCGTCGATGGCACCCGACAGACCCCTGGCGCCGCTGCCACCGTTGATGAACTTGCCCGCGTCAATCCTGAGGCAGCCGATTGGCTCCATCGCCTTGGCCGCAGCCCCGCCCGCATCGTGGGTGAAGCAGCCCAGAAGGTTGGCAACCTGTTTCTGCGGCTCCTCCAGATGGTAGCGGTACCTCTCATCATCACCTCGCTGATCTGCGGCGTGACCGGCCTCGGTGATGCCGCCAGTCTTGGTGGCATGTTCCTGCGAACCGTTCTGTACTACGCCAGCACCAGTGCAATCGCCATCGCAGTTGGCCTCCTTGCCGTCAATATCTTTCGCCCCGGCATCACCGGCAGCGTTTCCCCGGCTGCCAACGGGCCAGCTGCAAGCGGTCACTCATTAGGCGATTTGCTCTTTGAGCAGGTTGAGCGGATGATTCCGACCAATCCGATTGCCGCTGTTGCTGAGTCAAACTTCCTGTCCATCATCGCCTTCACTCTCGCCTTCTCCATTTTTGCCGTAATCGTCGGCGGAAAGACACTGGCTGCCATTCGATCCGCCGCCGAAGCAGGCTTTGACGTCATGATGGCAATGACCATGGCGATCATTGCGCTGGCCCCCTTGGGGGTGCTCTGCCTGATGCTCTTTGTAACCGCCACACAGGGGCCGGCCGTCTTTTCTTCACTGTTTTGGTATCTGCTTACAGTCGTGGCTGCATTGATGGTCCATGCCTTAATCGTCCTGCCGCTTATCCTGCGGTTCGTTGCCGGCCGTGACCCCTTTGCCTACGCCCGCTCGATGTCCCCGGCCCTGCTGACCGCTTTTAGCTCGGCCTCTTCTAATGGCACACTTCCGCTCACAATGGCCTGTGTGGAGAATCGGGCTGGCATCGATAACAAGGTCTCAAGTTTTGTGCTGCCACTTGGGGCAACCATCAACATGGACGGCACCGCCCTCTATGAAGCAGTTGCCGTCTTATTCATCGGCCAGCTCTATCATGGGGCGGTGCTCCCACTTGATCAGCAGCTGATCGTCGCCTTTACCGCACTGCTGGCGAGTGTTGGCGCAGCTGGCATCCCGCATGCAGGGCTGGTCATGATGGTCGTCATTCTCCAGGCCGTTGGTTTGCCAGTCGAGATGCAGGGCATCATCCTAGCGGTTGACCGCGTACTCGACATGTGCCGCACCAGCGTCAACGTCTGGAGTGACTCCTGTGGCTGCGCTGTGGTGGCCAGCCTTGAGCAACGGGCCGGTGTTATTGCCGACGCCCAAGCATCCTGACCGATCAACTCATCCCCCTTTGGATTTCTTCCCATGGTTCATCTCGGGCTCGGTTTTCTCAGGCGTCTCGTCCGATTTTTTGTCGCTGGTGTCCTGGCTTTACTGCCAGTGGTTGTCACGGTGGCCGTGGTGGTCTGGGTCATTGAATACCTGCAGTACCTGTGTGGTCCAGACACCCTCATTGGCAAACAGCTGACGGCCATTGGGCTTCAGGTCGGCAAAGACTC
>RGBY01000490.1 GCA_009919445.1 Planctomycetia bacterium | reverse complement strand
CTGCTTCTTTTTGCCGGGGCTGAAATATTACCGGCAACGGGCTGAAGCGGGGCGCTAGCCAATCGGCGGCAGTGACGTCTCGGAACAGGTAAGGATGACTAACCTTCTCTTTCGGGTTCGTCACGAAACTGGTGTCGCCCACAGACAGCACCAATACATTTAGCCAGGCTTGCCAGTTCCTTTTGGCAGCCCTAATCGTTTACGGATAATGTAAAGAGGACGGCCGATGACTTCGGTGTGGATGTGGCCGATGTAGAGGGCGACAAGGCCGATGCAGCTCAGCACGATGCCGTTCATGATGACGTTGGTGACGATCACGAAGGCGATGTTGGAAAACGCAAACGAGTTGCTGCCGCCAAACTTGTCGACCAGCATGAAGCCGAGCAGGCCGCCGAAGACGACGATGACAAACAGGCCGACGTAGCCGGCCAGCTTCAGTGGCAGCAGGGAAAAGGCCATGAAGCTGTTGAGGGCGAGCCGGATGAGCCGGCGATAGCTGTAGCGGGCGGTGCCGGCGTGGCGGGCGGGGGCATCGAAGTCGATGGTGGTGCGTCTGAAGCCCATCCAGTCGATCAGGCCCCGGAATAGCCGGTTGCGTTCACTGAACTGCTTCAGCGCGTCGATAACGATGCGGTCGAGCAGCCGAAAGTCGAAATACGGTTGAGCAGCAGGTAGAACAACTGCGAGCCGAGCCGGCGGGCGAGGGGTTGTTCGTCGATCTTTACTCGCCGTGTTGACACCACCTCGAAGCCCTGCTGCCATTGGGCGAGCAATTCGGGGATGTAGCGGGGCGGGTGCTGTAAATCGGCGTCCATGAAGATGACGGCATCCGCGTCGAGAGCCCGCAGCCCGGCGGTGAGGGCCATTTCTTTGCCGAAGTTGCGGGAGAGTTCGATGACGCCGATCCGTGGGTCGGCCGAGGCGGCCTGTTCCAATAGCGTGGCGGTGTTGTCAGTGCTGCCATCGTCAACAAAGATGACGGTGAAGGCATAGTCGGCCAGCCCATCCAGCACGACCGTTAGCTCGTGCAGCAGGCTGGGGATATTGCCCGCCTCGTTGTAGGCGGGAACAAGGATGGTGATGTGTTTCAAATTAGTCGTGCCATCGAAGGATTTGGCATGCATATCCATAGTTCAGAGATTCTTAGTTTTCAGTAGTTCTGCGAGAGAAACGGTGTTTGTTCTTGGGTAAGCAATGGTAGAGAAGCCCGCGCAAAATAGAAAAGCTGCACGTGAGAACAACAAGCATGTGCAACGGCATGAGTTGAAAAAACTCACGAGGGTTTTTACTAATCAATGCGGTGCTGAGCCCGAGTAAACAGATCGCTCCTAGAAGGGCGAGCAAGCCAAG
>RGBY01000489.1 GCA_009919445.1 Planctomycetia bacterium | reverse complement strand
TCTGCTGGCTCTGGGTGACCTTCTGCTCCATTTTCTGGGTCAGTTCGAACTCAAGCTGGGCACGTTCGGCCCGGCGGATCTCTTGGCGCAGTGCCGCAGCCTTTTCATGCTGCCCATCGAGCACCATGTTCTGGTACTCGACCTCTTTGGCAGCGAAATCAAAGCTATCTGGGGCCGCCTCAGCAGCGGTTTTTGCTGCCATCAGATCGTCGAGCTGCTTTTGCAGGGCCTTCTGCTTAGCCAACACCTCGTCGAGACGCGACTTTGGCACCATCGGCTTCTTAGCCTCCGGTTCCGGTGCGATTTTAGGCTCAGGCGCGGCAACTTCCTGAGCAACCGGCTCGGTGGCCGGTTCAGCAGCCGCCTTTTGCTCCGGAACTACCGGCGCTTCTGGCTCTTCGATGGCCGGTTCGGCAACCGGTTCAGCAGCCGCCGCCTGCGGCTCGACCTTAGGCTCCTCTCCCAAACCAAAGTTCAGGTCAAATTTTGCCTCGGGAGAGTCCTCCACTGGGTCAGAACCCGGCATCCGGTCAAGGCTAACGTCTTTTTTGTCCTCAGACATGGTCAATCTCCTATTGAGGGGTCATCGGCCGCATATTCGGGACGGGTCGCGGCGTACCCTGGGTCTGCGTCTTCGCTGCCGTCTGCATAACAGTGGCTGCGATACGCGTCGCTGCAGCCGTCTCCTGCTGCGAACGACGGGTCTGGTTGGTGAGAGCGGCCAGTTCACGCCGCAGCTGCAACTCCTGCTCCTTGATAGCAATCTGCGTCTGCAGTTCGGCCATCTTGAGCTGGGGCTGTACGTCTGCAACGTCCTGCACCTTGGCGATGTTGACCGCGGCTTCGGACTGCAGCTTCTGAACTTCCGCCTGCATCTGGGCCAGCTCCAGCTGTACTCGCTGCATTGCAAGTTCCGCCTGCATCGCGCTGGCTTCCATCTGCTCCGGGGTCTGCTCGACACCGGTCATCATGCGGATGCGCTTGGCGAGTTCGCCCTTACGGGCCAGGTGGCTGTATTCAATGATGGCGTCATCCGGAATAGCGACGCCGACCTGACGCAGGTTAAGAGCCTCGGCGAACTGCATCTCGTCGAACGAGTCACGCGCCGGGGCGGTACCGATCACAACGTCGTACTCACCCAAAGTGAGGTCATTGACGACGCGGCCCTCCGGAGTCATCTCGTTAATAACGAGCGGCTCGCGAGGCTTGAGCGGGTCATCTTCGTTTGTGATCTGGATCACTCGCTGCTCAGTATAGAACTTCTGTACGAGGTTCAACACCTTTTCGGCGAGATAATGGCGGGTTTTACGCAAGTTATCGAGCGGAACCTGGATCATGATGACCCCACGG
>RGBY01000488.1 GCA_009919445.1 Planctomycetia bacterium | reverse complement strand
GTGGATCAGCCGAACCTGCTGCTCCAGCCAAACCGGCCCCGACCGCCAAGCGCAAGAGCAAGGGCGAGGCGGAGCGCAAGACCGAGGTCGTCAAGGCCGCGGCCGAAGCCGTGGGTGATGCCAAGCAGCCCGAGGCCCGCACCGTCGCCACCGGCGGAGGCAAGAAGCCCAAGAAGGCGGCGTACACTCCTGACACCGTGGCGAATGCCAGCGAGGCGGAGCTTGCCCACCTCTTCACGAACCTCGCCATCATCGACGAGGCCGGTCACGAGATGATCCTCGACTATCTCAAGAAGCCGTACGTCGACGGCGACAAGGTGTCGGCCGGATGCGAGAACATCAAGAGCTACGAGCTTGTGATGTTCACCCAGAAGTGGGGCAAGTACATCACCTTCCCTGACGGCAGCAAGAAGCTGATGCAGTTCAAGCCGTTCGACTTCGTGCTGCTCGGCAACGCCGGGACGTTCACCATGCTGTTCCCCGTCGAGGGTGGGGACACGTTCGGCATCGAGACCCGGCACGTCCACCACCTCCCGTTCGTGGAGATCCCTGAGGACAACGACAAGCTCGACGCATTCATCGTCGAGTGGTCGCTGCCCGAGTGGCTGACCACCGAGGACGATGGAGGGGACGAGGAGGAGTAAGCACCCCGGCTACCCAACTTGCCCTGACCATCCCGAACCCCCGGCCCCGTTCCCCCTTGGGCCGGGGGTTCACTCATTCTGGAGAGACCCATGACCGACCGACTTCAAGACATCGCCGTGATCTTCGGACTGCTGCTGCTCATCGGAGCACTCTGGTTCCAAACCCAATCAGCCGGTCCTGAGACGTGCCCCGTAACCATCAATCCCGAGGGCACTTGGACCGAGGACGGCTGGTCGATCGCCCGTGACGGCCTCGACTGGTGCGACCTCAACCCCGCCGGAGGGCGGGACGGCATCAACATCCAACTCCGTGCCGACAGAACCTGGCACATCCCCAACTAGGAGCAACCATGAACCAAATCACCATCAGCTTCACGCTGGACGTGGACCCCAACGAGGTCCACCCCGACACCGTCGCAGCGATGATCTACAGCTTGCTGCTGGACACCCCAGGCGTCGCCAACCCCCAGCGCAAGCTGGAGACGCCCGAGGCAGCCAGCCGCTAGGCCAGCCGTCACCGGCCAAACCACCACCACACCATCACGGGCCTTGGAGGGCCGGGGGTCACACCCCGGCCTCCCTTGGCCCTTTTTTTGTGCCCAAACTTCAGCCGTACCTGTGGCCTTTCGACGGTCCTTGCCAACGGCGGCGAAAACGGGCACTATGGCGTCGATCCCTTGTCATGCCGGTGACGCGGGATCTGCCT
>RGBY01000487.1 GCA_009919445.1 Planctomycetia bacterium | reverse complement strand
ACACATTGACGCTGGACGTCCAGGCCGCCCAGCCACTCACGGCACCTTGATAGCTGACCAGGTCAGTGCTGTTGCCGGCGTCGACCGAGGCAATTGTGGAACTCCCCTCCTTGATCTCCAGCGTATCGCTCCCGCTTCCGAGTAGGACAGATTCAATCTTATCGGTCACGAATGCTGCCTGAAAACTACTACCCTGCGTCACGAGAATCGGGGCACTGGCATCTTCGACATTGAGCGTCGCCCCGAACCCGGTGGCTGTACCCGCTGCCAACGAGACAGAAACGCCCGTTGTCCAGGCTGCCAAACCGCTGGTGCCTCCCTGATAGGTCAGCAGGTCCGTGCCGTTGCCGGCATCGACCGAGCCAATCGTTGAACTGCCGTCCTTGATCTCAAGCGTATCGGCCCCGCTTCCAAGCAGGTACGATTCGATCTGGTCGGTGACAAATGCCGCCTGGAACCTGGCACCCTGGCTGACGACCACAGCCGCATTCGCATTCCCGACCAGCAACGTCAGATTGCTCGTAAAGGCCGTGAAGTTCGCAACATCCGATCCACCGCCAGTGTCATCAATCTCGTCAGAGGCGATCACATCGCTAAAGAGATAGGTGTCGTCACCGTCCTTGCCTGCGAGCGTATTAACGCCAAGACCACCGATGAGCGTGTCGTTGCCGCCACCACCGGTGATCGTGTCATTGCCCGCCTGCCCAGCTAGCATGTCGTGATTGTCGTTGCCGCTGATAGTGTCGTCGTCATCTCCGCCATAGATCGCATCCACACCCGACCCACCAAGCAGCGTGTCGTTGCCAGCTTGCCCGTGCATCTCGGTGCTGCCCGAGAAGCCGACGGCATCAAAGGTATTATCGCCCGCCCCACCTTCCAAATAAGCGTGTTCAATCGACGCGACACCATGAGTCTCTCCGTAGGCCATCAACTCGGTGTCTGTGAGCGTCAGATTGATGTTATCGACGAGTGCCAGGGTATCGTTGCCGTTACCACCATCGTAGAAATCGACAATGCCGGCACCGGCAGGGGTGGCAAAGGGACCGGCAAGAGTCAGGCTTTGATCAATGACGACCAGGAGATCACTTCCGTTCTGGCCGTAGACCTCGTCGGCCCCGGGGCCACCGACAAGCGTGTCGTCGTCATCGCCACCCTGAAGCACATCGTTGTCTTCGCCACCATTGAGGCTATCGTTGCCGCCAAGCGTAGAAATGGTGTCGTTGCCGGCCTGGCCGAGGGCCACGTCACGTGCCGCACCACCGGTGATCGCATCATCACCATCACCGCCGAGCATTCGATTGAACTCGGTATCACCACCAATTATTTCATCGACGCCTTCGTCACCGTAGAGGAAGTCACCCTGCTG
>RGBY01000486.1 GCA_009919445.1 Planctomycetia bacterium | reverse complement strand
CGCCAAGGTGCCACTTGCCGACCATGCCGGTCACGTAGCCGGCATCAGCAAAGAGATGGGCGAGCGTCTGTTCTTCGGGGTGTAACATCGTCCGTCCACTGCTGGTGCGGTAAGCACCAGTTCGTGCCGGGTAGCGGCCGGTCATCAGGGCGGCGCGGGTGGGCGTGCAAAACGGGCTGACATGGAAGTCGGTCAGCCGCACCGATTCATGAAAGAGTTCGTCAAGCTGCGGTGTCTTCAGGACGGGATTGCCGTGGCAACTGAGGTCTCCGTAGCCCTGATCATCCGTCATGATCAGGATGACGTTTGGCTGTTTGGCAAAGGAGTGGCCCGCTGGGACCAACAGCAAAAGGATTGCCATCAGGCCGCATGAGGTAACGCGACGGCCAAATTTTAATTGGTTTAGGAAGTGCATCGGCTCTTTTTGTTCTTGGCAGGCCTACAGAGACAAACTGGTCCACACAGACAATGTCTATGAGCGGCCCCGACTTACAGAGTTTCTTGCTGCCCGCACCGCTATTTAGTCAACGGCGGTCTGTTTCTGCATGCCCGTAAGGACGATGCCTTCACGACTGGCCAGTGGTGAGGAGCCGAGTAAGAAACTCCTGGCGGCTGATGGCCGGCTGCGGGCGATCTTTCTCGTGGTACTGCAGGTGGCATTCGACGCCAGCCTTCTTGCAGGCCTCGAGCATTAGTTCACCAAAAATCGGGCTGTGGATGCCGTTTGAAGAACTTGCGGCTGGGAACTCCCGATTGACGTTGTAGAAGAGGAATAGCGGTGGGTCATCTGGGCTGACATGCGTGAGAGGCGAGCATTCCAGGACGAGATCTTTGTGCTGCTCCCAGTTCACCATCAGTTCCTCTGCGGTTTCGGCGCCAAAAGGTTTGTAGGGCATCGGGTTGCCGAAGGTCTCTTTGCCGATGCGTTCCTGTATCACGAAGGGGTTCATGGTTGTCTGGGCGCCAGCCACAGTGGCCCCTGCCACGCGGGACGAGAACCGCTCGACGGGGTCAGTGCTCTCGGCATCAGCGACGTCATCGTGAAGGGCAACGAGCAGGCTCGAGCAGCCTCCTGCTGAGCCCCCTGTTAGAACAATGCGGTCAGGGTCAATGTTCCACTCATCTGCTTTGAATCGCAAAAACTGGACAGCCCGCAATGCAGCCTCGAGCATTTCAGGCTGCTGGCCACCCTCGTTGACAAGCGGGTAACTGATCGAGGCCAGATGGTATGCACATTGGGAGCAGAACGGCCTGTTCCGGCCCGAGCGCCCCGACGCGCAGCCCTTCACCATCGTCAATCCGCCCCCCAACGTGACGGGTTCGCTGCATATCGGTCATGCCCTGGACAACACTTTGCAGGACATTGTGATCCGG
>RGBY01000485.1 GCA_009919445.1 Planctomycetia bacterium | reverse complement strand
GCTGTTCCTACGCCCCGGTCTGCATTCGCTCCATCTCCTGCGCCATAGAGGTTGTTCTGAGAACCTCCACCCCAACCGCGTTCGGATGTTGCAGACGAGTTGTTATTCGGACCACCTCCGCCACCACCGGCGTAGTAGATCGTGGCTCCAGTGATAGTGCTTGACTGACCTGTTCCTCCATCGCCGCCGTAAGGAATCTGGGGAGAACACTGCGTTGCTTGACCTTGAAGCCCGACACTCCCTGCACCGCCACCACCGCTGGCAGGGGTGCAACCAGCGGTCGACCGGCCGTCTCCGCCACGATTACCTTGCGAGGCGGCTCCGCTAGCGGCAGTCGTGTCTTGGCCACTGCCACCGCTAGATCCGCCAGGTCGTCCACCCTCTGCGACACCGCCGCCACCGCCGCCACCATCTGCGATGATGGTTCCAAACACTGAGTCACCGCCGTCGCCACCAGCCTGTACCGGCCCTGAGGAATTCGGGCCTGCACTTCCCCCACTGCCGACTGTGACCGTCATGCCATCACCAGCGGTGACTCCGTAGGCGAGAGATTCCTGCACACCACCGGCGCCGCCACCACCACCACCACCACCGCCGCCACCGCCGACTACGAGGGTGTCGACGCTTGATACGCCTTCGGGGACTCGCCAGCCACCGGCCGCGGTGAGATAGGAGCGGGGGAAGGTAACAACGGTGTTGTTGCCGTTGCTGCTGACCTGTTTGACGTCGGTGTAGGTAGGACTGCCAACGCTGCGAAGGTTCGTCGTACTGCTCGCGCCGCTCACTCGGTTGTACGCGGTGCCTGTGCCGTTGGTGCCAGCAGGGCCTTCATTGAAGTCGTAGTAAGCGACGAGGTTGTCGTCGTTATAGGTGTTACCCGACGATGCGCAATTCACGTATGCGCACGTGGCGTAGGTGTGCATGTCGGCTTCGATTTCGGACTGAGTCCGAGCGTCGCTGTAAATGCGAACGTCATCGATTCGGCCCTGGAAGAAGTGGGTATCCCTGTTGAGTGAACCGACATCGAAGTCAAATGCCGTTGGCATGACAACACTTTGAGATGCCGTTCCGACGACTTGGCCATTGACATAGGCCGTCACGGTTGATGCGGACCGAGTGAGCGCAACGTGCGTCCACGAATTGGCCAACACGGGAGGGCCAGTAATCGTGGACCAATTACTTTCACTCTCGTCGTAGTCCCCGATTTCGAACTGCCAGGTTCCATCGACATTCAAGATGCTGAAGGCATCAGCTCTATTGACGACTCGCCGATACCCAGCTGTTGAGGTTGGGTAGGCCCACGCTGAAACCGTGATGTCACCCGTCGGGAGGAAATTGTTCGCTCCAGCAGTCGTCACCTGCCCGTATTGGCTGGTGCC
>RGBY01000484.1 GCA_009919445.1 Planctomycetia bacterium | reverse complement strand
CCACTCGCAGCAATCACAGGCTTGGAACCAGCGTAGAGGAAACCTTCGGCGTCGCGGCTCAGTTCAACGGCCCCCGCGGTTTCAACCGGCGTCCGCACCGGCAACTCGAAGGCCTCTCCCCGATCAGCCCGTGGAAGTTTGGTGTTGCCTACATTGCCAATAGTCTCGATTCCGTCAAACTCCCAGTTGTCGGAAAGCTCCCAGCGGTAGGTGCGACCGTCATCACGACGGACGTGGGCCATGTTTTTTCCAGCCTCAGTTTCAGCCTCAACAATCGAAAACGCTCCAAAGACCCGCTCCCGAGCCTGAGCCCCCCGCAGTTTCAGCGGTCGGCCATTCGCATAGACGGTGCCATCACGTCCTTTCCCCAGCCGCACACTGCCAATTTCATCAATTGGGGTAAGCGTGGCGACACTGGCCGAGCCAAGGGTAGCTGCCACACTGCCCTCATTGAGGCTCGCCGCAGTTACGGCAATTGGACTGCCACTGGTATTGCCCTCAGCCTTGGCGGTAACGGAGATCAGCGGCACCTCGCGGGGCAGGGCGGCTGCTGAGGCGATCGCTACCGCCAACTGGCCAGGGCCAATGCTACGAGCTGCCACCAGGGCCCGCTGGCCCACCACCTGCGACTGGATGTCTTCAGGACGAATGGTGAGCACTGCCGGATCAAACTGGATGGTGAGATTGGCGCTGATCACACTGGCGTCACCGCCAGCCAGTGACATGGTAAAGGTGTTGCTGTAGCCGCGAGCGATGTCCGGGGAAGACAGTCGCACCTGCACCGGCGTGCCTGTCGGCGTGGGCTGACCGCTGGCCCAGTTGGTGGAGACATCACCGATGAGCAGGCCGGTAAAGTCTTGGCCGGTTGCGTTGGTCTCTAGGCCTGGCAGTGAGAGTGAACGCGGCCCAAAGACCCACGAACGCCCGGCATCGGCCATGGTTGCCACCGTGCCACCGAGTGACTCTCGCAGAATCAGCCCCGCATCAAAGACCGTTACTGCGCCGCTGCCGTCATAGTCAGCCCCACGCAGCTGCCATTCGGTCAAATCAGCCGTTTCAGCAAGGTGGCTGAGCACCAGAGCGGCATCATGGGCAGTGATGCCGCGAATATCGCCCGACTTGGTGGCAGCCAGCCGATAATCAAGACCACTGTCGGTTGTAAAGCTGAAGCCGCCGGTGGTATTGGTAATGGAGGAGCCGACGAGCGTGCTGGTGTCAGGCTCGCCACCAGGTGTAGTCAAGCGGATGGTGGCACCGGGAATGGCGGCATTGCTGCCAGCATAGGTGACCCTTCCAGACACGGTGACTGGCCCGTCAGTCGGTGGTGGTGGGGGCGGTGTTTCGCCGGTCACCGCGAGGGTGAACTCAGCCACCCTCGC
>RGBY01000483.1 GCA_009919445.1 Planctomycetia bacterium | reverse complement strand
TAGGGCTTGCTGGATTGGAAGCGAACTTCCAATCTTCGGTCATCGTCCAAATCCATGGCTTCCCGTCGCGGTATCGCAAAAGCAGCTGATTGACGCCATTGACCCGCTCAGCACGTTCAATTGTGTAGCTTCCGGCGAAATCATTGGCGTCGAGAGGCTGACCCGTGTAGCTGTAGACAAGTGTTTCAGCATCAGCAGTAGTTACGTAGATGTCGTTACTGACACTGCCCTTGGCTAGGCCAATGGCGCCATAATCCTCGATTGGTAAGAGGGTGTCCTGCGGTTCCTCTGCACCCAGCCCCACCGCGAACGTGTCGCTCACGGTCGACCCGTCCGTCTTCGATGTCGCCGTTACCGTCACGTTCACGCTGCCGCTTTGACCCGCGACCGGGGTCAGCACTAGGTCGCCGGCCGCATTGATCGATGCGGCCAGCTTGCTTGTGTCGGACGTCGTCACGCTGTACTCCATCAACTCCGACTCGTCGCTCAGCTCCGTGATGGTTTCAATCTTCACGAAGTCTTGCGGCAGCACGATGTTGTCGGCGTTTACGTTCCACAGTGGCAGATCGCTGAAGGCACCGTTGCTGTAGTAGGTGGTGGCGTCATAGGTGAGGGCACCTGCCATGACGTCAACCACCGTCATGCCGTTGCCCAGCACTTCACCAAACACGGCGTAGCCGCCGTTATCGGTGTCAAGAAAGGTGTTGTCGCTCAGGTTGACGAACCACTGGCTGGTCGCACTGTTCGGCTGGCCGCCAAGCTTGGCCATGGCAAGCGTGCCACGCAGGTTCGAGTTGCCATCCTCGTTGGTGATGGTGCCCTTGGTTGGAATAGAAATCGGGTCACTGCCTGGCTGGTCAGCCGCCACACTTGGGGCTGTAAATCCACCGCCCTGAATAACAAAGTCACTCACCGAGCGGTGAATCATCGTGTTGTCGTACGAGCCGTCGTCTGCATAGCTGAGGAAATTGCTCACCGTGGTGGGAGTCAGCGTGCCAGCTGACCCAGCGGTGTCGTAGAGCTCAACGTAGAAGTCGTTTGTGGTCAGGCCGCTGGCACTGCCGACAGGTGCATTCGTCTCAAACTTCACGACTGTGCCCAGCACGTCGGTCACGTCGAACTGGTTGGTGATGGCAATCGTCACCGGGGCGGAGGTCGCAAGCGTCTGGTCAGGAAACGGACTGGCAAGGTCAACCGCCAGCAGCTGCTTCGGCTCGAGTGTTTCGCCATTGATCAGCCGGCTGTGTGGCTGCTGGCGACGCCGGCGACGGCGAGGGGCCTGAACCTGTGGATTCGAGAACTGGCGGATACTGTCGAAAAGTCGAGAAATTGCGTTCATGACAGGTTCACAGAGGTTTCAGGACTATGCGCTTGCCCAC
>RGBY01000482.1 GCA_009919445.1 Planctomycetia bacterium | reverse complement strand
CGGCACGGTAGAGGTCCTGGCCGACCATGCCGACGGCTCCGCCAGCAACGGCCTGTTCAAGCTGCTCGTTGGTCCAGCTGCCCTCCGCAAGAAAACCGATGCGTTGCCGAGGGCGACTGGCCAGTTGCCGGGCGGCCGTTGCCGCTGCTCGATAGAGCAGACCTGCATTGATTTCGGTGGCGGCTCCCACCCCAACGACAAGCAGTTGCTGGCAGGCCAGACCCGTTGGGGCAAAGAGTGAAACACATTCATAGGGTTTGCCGGTCAAGTCACCCTGCTTGATGAGCTGGCGAAGGAGTCCGTTGGTGGCCTGATCAAGAGAAGCCGCTGCTCCCTGCCCAATGCCGTCGGTGCAGAGAAAGACAACGAGCGCGTCAGCTTCGAAGTGGGCAGGGTCGGTCGCTGGCTCGGCAGTAGTGGAAGTCCGACCGACAGAAGATTGGGTGGCGGGGAGAAATTCAGTCGACATCAGCAAGGGTTCTCAGCAGGGGGGCTTCGCAGGAAAAAAAAGGTTTGGCAGGCTGCCAACAACATGCCGCAGTCTGGCAGCCCGGCCCGCTGGCTTCAACCTGACCAGTGAAACCGGCTGGCCGCAAGTGACAGCAGAACAGGCAGGACGACAAGATTTCCAGCCAGACCACCGAGGAGTGTCAGGCAGGAGAGTCCTCCAAAGGAGACTGTCGGCATGAAGTTGCTGCTTGTCAGAGCGAGGAACCCGACGACGAGAGCCAGCGTTGAAAAAATCATGGCCCGGCCCGCAGTCTGGTGGGCCGTTTCCAGCGCGGCATGAATCGCTCCGTCCGTTGCCAGACGCCGGCGAAAGGCGGTGGTGTAATGAATGGAACTGTCGACCGAAAGACCGAGTGAGACAGCAGCGATCATTGCAGTGCCCATGTTGATCGGACTGCCAGCCCAGCCGAGGAGCCCCAGGACCACTGCAATTGGCAGCAGGTTTGGTACGAGGGCAATGCCGCCGATCAGCGGACTGCGAAAACCGATCGACAAGAGGAGAAAGATGCCGGTGGCTGCGAGCAAGAAGGTCAGCCATTGGTCGGCCAGCATCCGTTCGACGAGTTGAGCCAGGAGAACAAAAAAGCCGGTTACTTCACCGGCGTCTCCATGGATGGTTTTCGGGAATTCCGTGGCCACACGTTGGCGAACACGATCAATAAGAAAACGTTTGGCGGCCGCGGGTTGCCGCTCCCGGGCTCGCAGCATGACCCGCAACCAGGTGGAGCCATCCTCCGGGTCACGGCCAATCAGGCTGTTGGCCAGATGGGGAAACTCCTGTCGCAGTAACGCCACAGCAGTTGTCACCATCCAGTTGCCGACTTTCGACTGCTGAAGATCGGCGAGCGAGAGTGGTGAGACAGTCTCCAG
>RGBY01000481.1 GCA_009919445.1 Planctomycetia bacterium | reverse complement strand
TATCCAAAAAATGAATAGTGCCGCCCTGCACTATTTGCGAAACCAATGAAGCCTATCGGCTTCGATGATTCAGTCAAGACGTCACAGGCAAAGAATATCCCCCGATGGCCGAGCAGTTGCTGCTGCCATCCGCCTGGCGACCAGCCAAAATTGCCCAGTTTCTCAGGCCGCACACGCCTAGTGTGGGGGGGTGACAGGCTTGAACAGGTTGCCCGTTAGGTCGCAGCGGTCGAATGGCGTGCCCTCTTCGACTTTTGCCTTCGAGCAACCGCCGGCTCAACCGATTGCAGCCTATTCCTTGACCCGCTCCAGGTAGTCACCGGTGCGGGTGTCAACTTTGACCGATTCGCCCTGCTCGATGAAGGCTGGCACCATGATTTCGGCACCGGTTTCAAGCTTCACCGGTTTTGTCAGGTTGGTGGCGGTGTTGCCCCGCACCGCCGGCTCGGCGTACTCGACCTTCAGCACCATGTGCGGGGGTGGCTCCATCGAGATCGGGTTGCCGTTGTAAAGCAGCATGGAACAGACGGTGCCCTCCTTCAGCCACTTCCACGCATCATCGACCTGTTCGGCGGCGAGTTCGTACTGTTCGTAGTTGTCATTGTCCATAAAGACATACTGCTCGCCCTGCTTGTAGAGGAACTGGGCGTCGATGCTGGTGATGTCGGCCGCGTCGAGAGAGTCACCGCTTTTGTAGGTCCGGTCGAGGACCGTACCCCGCAGCAGATTTCTCAGTTTGCACTTGTAGAGGGCCTGCCCCTTGCCCGGCTTCACGAAGTTGCACTCGATCATGATATAGGGGTCGCCGTCGATTTGGACTTTGAGCCCCTTCCGGAATTCGCTGGTGTTATAGGCAGGCATCAGACTGGTACTTTCCTGGAGGACGTGAGGGCCGGGGACCACCCGGGCTCGGCCGCCCGGCGGCGGTCGGCCACCCGACCGGTGACCGCACAAGCCTCGCGACAGCCCGCCGGCCTGTCAACGCTGCGGGAGTGGCCCCGTGGTTGGCTATGATCATGCAGATGTCAGTCCGCAATTCCCCGCCGTCTCCCGCTGCCTCCGCAGCCAGTGCCAGCTGGAAACGGGAACTGGCCGACGCCGTCCGCGATCCAGCCGAACTCTGCCGGTTGCTCGGCCTCGACCCGGCCGTGGCTGGCCAAGCGGCTGCGGCTGGCAGCGGCTTTCCGCTGCTGGTGCCCCGGGGATTCATCGCCCGGATGAAACCGCGCGATCCAGCCGATCCGCTGCTGCTGCAGGTGTTGCCCCGCGTGGAGGAGGACGACGAGGTGGCCGGCTTTTCGGCCGATCCGTTGGCCGAACAGCAGGCCCGGCGGGCCGGTGGCCTGATTCAGAAGTACGCTGGCCGGGCCCTGCTGCTGC
>RGBY01000049.1 GCA_009919445.1 Planctomycetia bacterium | reverse complement strand
CCGACGCTGCGACGGGACTATTACATCGTCGAAACCGACACCGGCGGGCGGTTTTGGTTGTTTCGTGGGCTGCGTCGGCAGAGCTGGTTTTTGCATGGCACCTTCGGGTGACGTTCCGGAGAGTAGCCGGTAGCAGAATGAAGGGAAGCAAAGACGATGGGTATCAGAACCCCGTTGCGTGATGGCTATGCCGAGCTTCACTGCACAAGCAATTTTTCATTCCTGCAAGGAGCGTCTCATCCAGAAGAACTGGTCGCCCAGGCCGCTCTGCTTGGCTATGCAGCGGTGGCCATCACCGATCGGGCCAGCCTGTCAGGCATTGTTCGGGCACATGCGGCTGCCAAAGATGCTGGCATCAAACTCATTGTCGGCGCGGTAGTCGAGCCAGATGATGCGGCGCCACTGGTTCTCTGGGTCACTAACCAGATCGGGTATGCCAATCTCTGCCGGCTGTTGACAGCTGGCCTCATGAAGCAGGACCTGCCGCCGCTGGCGTGGCATCGTGGTGGTGGGGCTGCACTCCAGCCGGATGATCGTGCTGGCCGCTGTCGGCTGACAGCAGATGAACTGGCGGACCATTCCGAGGGGCTGCTGGCGGGGCTGCCGTTGGCCTGGTTGCTCGACCGGGAAGACCGAGCTGTCGAGGCGATCGAAAACTGGCGAGAGCGGCTGGGGGATCGGCTGGTTGGACTGGCCGAAGTGGCCCGAGAAGGAGACGACCAGGAACGGCTGGCCTTCTATGCCCAACTAGGCCGGCAGACCGGCCTGCCGCTGGTTGCCGCAGGTGACGTTCGCTATCACGAGCGGAGCCGGCAGCCGCTGCACGATGCGTTGGCTGCCGTTCGTTGCGGAGACACGATTGAAGCCGTTCGTGATCGGCTGCTTAGCAATGGCGAACGACACCTGCACGAAGTGAGCTGCCTCACGGAAAAGTTTGCAGCCCTTCCTGGGGCAGTGGCCCGCACGCTTGAGATAGCCGACCGCTGCCAGTTCTCGCTCGATGAACTTCAGTATGAATATCCAGACGCGATTGTGCCGGCAGGGACAACCCCGGCGGCCTACCTGCGTGACCTGAGCTGGAAGGGAGCCCGGCAGCGGTATCCCGATGGGGTGCCTGCCAAGGTGAGTGATCTGCTTGAGCATGAACTGGGATTGGTGGCTGAACTCGGCTACGAGGCCTATTTCCTGACCGTTTTTGACATGGTGCGGTTTGCCCGCCGTCGGGGCATTCTCTGCCAGGGGCGAGGGTCGGCCGCCAACTCAGCCATCTGTTATTGCCTCGGTATCACCTCGGTCGACCCGGCTCGGATGAGTGTTCTCTTTGAACGATTTGTCAGCCGTGAACGGCAAGAGGCTCCTGACATCGACGTTGATTTTGAGCATCAGCGACGCGAGGAGGTGTTGCAGTATCTCTATGCCACCTATGGCCGCATGCGGGCAGCAATGACCGCCGAGGTGATTTGTTATCGACTGCGGTCGGCGGTTCGAGATTTGGCCAAGGTGCTTGGTGTTTCACTCGACCGGGTCGACCGACTGGCCCGGGTGCTTGATGCTGGGGATGGGCTGGAGCAGCTGCCTGTTCGGCTGGCAGAGGCAGGCCTTGATCCTGAAAGTGAGGCTGGCAGTCGGCTGGTGACGCTGGTGGGGCAGCTGGTCGGCTTTCCTCGGCATCTGGGACAGCATGTTGGTGGCATGGTGATGACCCGTGGTGATCTCTGCGAACTGGTGCCGATTCAGCCTGCCAGCATGGATGGTCGGACAGTCATTCAGTGGGACAAAAACGACCTCGATGAACTCGGCATTCTCAAAGTTGACTGCCTGGCGCTTGGCATGCTCTCGGCGATCCGCCGTGCGTTTGCCTTAGTGGAGCAGGCGGGTGGGCCAAGGCTGACTCTGGCTTCTGTGCCAGCAGAAGATCCGGCTGTTTACGAGATGATCTCGCAGGCCGACACCGTTGGGGTGTTTCAAATTGAAAGCCGGGCCCAGCGAAGCATGCTGCCACGTCTGAAGCCAGCGTGCTTCTACGATCTGGTCATTGAGGTGGCGATTGTGCGGCCCGGGCCGATCCAGGGTGACATGGTCCATCCCTATCTCCGCCGTCGTGAAGGGGATGAACCGGTGCACTACCCCACCCCAGCGATTCGTGAGGTATTGGAGAAAACGTTAGGCGTCCCCCTCTTTCAAGAGCAGGCGATGCGGCTGGCTGTGGTGGCGGCCGGCTTTACGCCGGGAGAGGCCGACCAGCTGCGGCGGGCGATGGGGGCTTGGCGGCGGCCCGGGGTGATCGATGCATTCCATCGCCGACTGATTGACGGGATGCTGGCTCGAGGGTTGTCGGCAACCTTTGCCGAGCAGGTCTTTCGTCAGCTCAAGGGCTTTGGCGAATATGGTTTTCCCGAGTCGCATGCAGCCAGCTTCGCCCTGCTGGTGTATGTCTCGGCGTGGCTGAAACGGCATCATCCGGCTGCTTTTACGGCGGCTCTCTTGGGAAGTCAGCCAATGGGTTTTTATGCCCCAGCACAACTGGTGCGAGATGCCCGCGAGCATGGGGTGGTAATCCTGCCGGCCTGCGTGCAGCGGAGCGGTTGGCATGCCTCGCTGGAGAGGACTCAAACTGCTGATGAGGGAGCCGCACCGGCGGTACGACTGGGGCTTGAGCAGGTGCATGGCTTGGGGGAAGCGGTCGGCCGGCGGATTGTAGAGGTGCGACAGGCTGGTCCTTATGCCAGCATGGCTGATCTTGTCAGGCGGTGTCGGCTGGCCCGTGACGAGGTGTCTCACCTTGCCCGAGCAGGAGCATGCAAGGCCTTGGCAAGCAATCGGCGGCAGGCGGTCTGGGAGTCATTGCGGCAGTTGCCAGCACCGGGCAGCATGCCGCTGTTTGAGCAGATTGAGAAGAGCCAGCCGCAAGAGCGAACCCATCAAGCCAGAGATGAAGCCAGAGATGACTCCAGAGATGAAGAGCTGCCGCTGGCGACGCCGCTGGAAGAAGTACTCGATGACTATCAAACCGGTGGGCTATCGCTCACGGCTCACCCATTGGAGTTCGTACGGAGCCGATTGGCCGAGCAAGGAGCGGTAACGGCCGCCGTTGCCACCGCACTTCCAGAGGGAAGACGGGTGAAGGTGGCCGGGCTTGTCTTGTCGCGGCAGCGACCGGCAACTGCCAGTGGCACGCTTTTTTTGTCGATTGAAGATGAAAGCGGAGGGGTCAATGTGGTGGTGCGGCCAGTCGTCTGGGAACGCTGTGGTCCGCAGGACAGACGGGCCACAGTGATAGTCGTGGAGGGCCGGGTGCAACGCCGTGGGGCTGTTGTGCATCTGCTGGCTACACGATTGGCCGGTTGGCAGGAATCGAGTCGGAGACCGCCTGACTTGGCGGGCCTCCCCTGCATGTCCAGGGATTTCTGCTGAGGCAGTACCGGGACACCTGTCTTTTCGAGGGGCGGCTTGGAGCCATTGGCCCGGTGGCGTACAAAACGGACATGACATCTACAGCTTCAGAGCCGTTGCAAGAGACCAACCTTCCGCTGGGCCCGCCATTACGCGGCAAGGTACGAGACTGCTATCGTCTCGACACACCTGCCGGCCCCCGCCTTCTGATTATCAGCACCGATCGCATCAGTGCCTTCGACTGGGTTTTGCCCACACCGATCCCTGACAAGGGCAAGGTGCTCACGACAGTCTCGGCTTTTTGGTTTAACTGGCTGGCCGAGCTACCGAAGCCGGTGTCCCATCACCTGTTGACAACAGACGTGTCAGCGATGGGGCTACCACCTGAAATTGATCAAGAGCCTCTGCGTGGCCGCTCCATGCTGGTTACCGCTGCCACGGTAGTGCCGTTTGAATGTGTGGTGCGTGGCTATCTGGCCGGTTCGGGGTTGGCTGAGTACCAGGCATCGGGAACGGTTTGTGGCGTGCCACTGCCGGCCGGTCTTGCCCCAGGGGATCGCCTGCCAGAGCCAATTTTTACGCCGGCCACGAAGGCCACTGAAGGGCACGATGAAAACGTGCCCTTCGAGACCATGGTGGCCGCCTTAGGGGAAACGCAGGCAACGGTGCTGCGGGACCGCAGCCTGGCGGTCTATACAGCTGCCGCAGCAGTTGCGGCCGAGCGGGGCATTGTGCTGGCTGACACAAAATTCGAATGGGGCCATGATGCGGCGGGAGAACTGCTGCTGGTTGACGAGGTACTGACTCCTGACAGTTCCCGCTTCTGGCCCGCCGAAGCGGTCGGCAAGGGACAAGTCCCCGACTCGTTCGACAAGCAGTTTGTCCGAGATTACTTGGCTTCTTGCGCCTGGGATCGGGCAAGCCCCCCCCCTGCCCTGCCTCCCGAAATTGTCAGCGGAACACGCTCAAAATATCTCGAGGTCTGCCGTCGGCTGACCGGTTGCCTACCTGCCGGTGTCTGCGAGTCGGTCTAGGGCGAGACCGTTTTGCCGACTAAACTCAGGGTGGTCCCGGTTGGGGTCTGTCCTGTCAGGCTGACCCCCTGCTCTGTTACACCCCCTGATGGAATGGCCTGCTGATGTTGCGTTACTGGACTGCTGGTGAATCTCATGGGCCTGCTCTGACGGCATTGGTGGATGGGTTTCCTGCTGGCCTGACCGTTGATACCGACGTGATTGACGCCGAACTCAGGCGGCGGCAGGGTGGGTATGGTCGGGGTGGGCGACAGCGGATTGAGACCGACACGGTCAGTTTTCTCTCCGGTCTTTGGCGGGGGGCAACGCTGGGCAGTCCGCTGACCCTGCAGGTCATCAACCGCGATGCCAAACTCGAGAAACTCGAGGATGTCGAGCGGCCTCGGCCCGGGCATGCTGATCTACCGGGCGCAGTCAAGCATCTTGGGGGCGTGCGGGCAGTCCTTGAGCGGGCCAGTGCTCGAGAGACAGCGGCGCGTGTGGCTGTCGGTGGCCTGGCTCGACAATTGCTTGCTGTGTTTGGGATCGAGGTGGGCGGCTGGGTGACCGAACTCGGTGGTGTCGTGCTGGGTGATCGGGAAGGCACGCTGCCTGACCTTCGCAAACTCCGCGATAGCAGTCAGATCTACTCGCTTCACCCTGAGCGTGATCACGAGGTGACCGACCTGATTGATCGGGTTGGGAAAGAAGGCGATACCCTTGGTGGTGTGGTTGAGGTTCGGGTTGAGGGGTTACCGATTGGCCTCGGAACACACGCCCAATGGGATCGGAAACTTGATGGCCAGCTTGCCCAGGCGGTGATGGCTGTGCAGGCAATCAAGGGTGTCGAAATTGGGATGGGTTTTGAAACGGCACGCCGGCGGGGTTCAGAGGTTCATGATCCAATCCACTATGTCGAGGCCCAGCGGTCTGGACCGAACCTTGGGTTTGTCCGACCGACAAACAACGCGGGTGGGCTGGAGGCCGGCATGACAAATGGCCAGCCTCTCGTCGTTCGCGCAGCCATGAAGCCGATCAGCACCCTGCGGAAGCCACTCGACTCGGTCAACCTCACAACGAAGCAGCCGGAGGCAGCTGCCTACGAGCGGAGTGATGTTTGTGCCGTCAGTGCTTGCAGTGTGATTATCGAGAGTGTCGTTGCCTTTACCGTGGCGGCGGCCCTGGTCGACAAGTTTGGCGGAGACAGCATCGAAGAGATGCAGGCGCGGTGGCGGCTCTATGGTGAACTGGCTGCCAGCCGGTGAATTAGCTGCAGCGTGGTTGGGTTTCGGCAGTGAAAGGTGAACAGGGATGTTCGTCGAACAGTCGGTTGCAAGGCTCTGGCGGGTGCGGACAGCCTTCGTGCTGCTGTGCCTCTTTCCTGCTGTGGGGCTGGTGACCTGGGCGGTGCAGAGGTCGTCTGCAGCCCATCGCGCGGCGGTGGCGAATGCTGCAGCTAAGCTGCTGGGAACGACCGTCACCATCGAACAGCTCACCCATCCACAGCCTGGATGTTTCCGCCTCAGCGGTGTTCAGATTGGTGGAACGAATCTGCCAGCAGTTGAAGTAGAGACGACTCCCGATGAAATCAGGCTCCGTCTTGAAACCCTGACCTGCACGCCGGAAACGGTTCCACTCGTTGTCGCCGTGATTCGTCGCTGGCTGAATGAGCCAGCTGGGTTTGACCGGAACTGCGTGCTCGATATTGGCCAGCTGTCGTGGGGACAGGCCGAATCGGCAGCGGACCTCAATCGGCCGTTGCGGGTTGAGTGCGTTGCTGCCGGAACGGGCCGGGCCGTGCGAATCTTTTCGGTAGGGATGCCTGCTGACGAGTTGCGAATCGTGCGGACACAGGCGGAGGCTCCCGGCAGTGTGCCCACCGCCGAGCGACTTGAGGTCGAGGCCAGTCTTTCGCAGGCCATGCCCGCAGCGATTGTGGCTGCAGCCTGCGGTGAGTTGTTCTTGGGACAATGGAAACTGGGGCAGCAAGCTTTGATTGAGGGCCGGTTGCAGGCCGCCTTGGCGGGTGGTCACTGGTCAGGGGAAGCAGCCGGAACGATCACGCAGGTTGACCTTGCCCAGATGACAGCCAGTCTGCCGAATTCCCTGGAAGGCCTTGCCAGCATCTCGGTGGAGGAACTCGTTTGGGCTGGCAGCAGATTGTCGGCCGTTGACTGCGTCTGCACGGCACCTCGAGGCGGGGTTGATCAGGCCTGGCTTGAGGGCCTGGTGAGCATCATGGGCTGTCGGCCGGCGACGGCTTTCCGGGATCCACTCAATGGCGGGTTTCGGGACTTTGAACGACTTGGCTGCCGGGTGACGATTGATGCCTCAGGCGTGCGATTGCGGGCGTTGCCTCAGCAGGCAGGTTGCCTGGTTGAGTCGCAGGGGTTGCCGCTGGTGAAGGAGCCGGTTGGTGAGGCATCACTTGACCGGCTGGCCTGGCTTCTGTCAGGGACGGCGCCGCCAGCCGTGCCGGGCACGCCAATGACGGCCTGGCTGCTTTCCGTGCTGCCCCTGCCTCGTACCAGTCGCTGAAGGGGCTTTCGCAGTCGCCGGGAAACCAGACGAAAAACGAGTCAAAAAAGGACGGAAAACCTTGAAACCGCACGAGATCTGACCTCTTGACGCAGTTTTGACATTTCAGAAACCCGTTCTCGACCGGTTAGGATGGCCCTCGCGCCTTTTTTGGCGAAACTACTAGTGAACTCTTTCGGACAGAATGTCTGCCCGAAAGAAAGCCCGGAAAAAAGGTTTTCTGGCTGGAACAGCGGCAGACGCCACCATTCAGAAACGGTTGAAGGACTTATTTATGACACCTCAGACCCTCGCGCCCGAGGCTGATCGGGCAGACCAGGCAATCGATCTCGCTGACGAGGCTTGCCAATTCGGCCGCTCGTCTGTCGTTGAACTTGATGACGCGGGCCTGCCCCAAGAAGGAGCCGCTGTTACGGCGGTCGAACCGCGTGTTGACGGGGCTGGGGCGGTTGCCAAACTTGGCCTCGATTGGCCAACCTTGATCTGGATCGGTGGAATTCACATCGCGGCAGCTGTGGCACTGTTTAGTCCGCAGTATTTCACCTGGTCGGGCCTGGCAATCTGCCTGGCACTGTACTGGGTCACCGGCTGCCTGGGGGTCACGCTCGGCTATCACCGCCTGTTGACCCACGGCAGTTTTGTCACCTCAACGCCCGTGCGTTGGTTCTTCGCCTTTGTCGGTGGCATTTCTGGTGAAGGCTCAGCGGCCGTCTGGGTGGCGAACCATCGAAAGCATCATGCCTTTAGCGATCAGGAAGGCGACCCGCACAGCCCCCGCGATGGTGGTCTCTGGAGCCACATGCTCTGGCTGTTCCCAAAACACTCAGCTGAGGAAGTCGCCGCCCATGTGAAACGGTGGGCACCCGATATGTCGCGAGACAAGGGAGTGATGTTCTTTCATCACACATTTCTCCTCTGGCACTTTCTCGTCGGGGGTGGCCTGCTGGCAGCCGGTTGGGCGGCCTATGGCCGCGATGTCGGGATTTCATGGCTGTTGTGGGGGCTGGCCGTGCGGATGGTGATTGTTTTTCATGTCACCTGGTTCGTGAACTCAGCAACACACATCTGGGGCTATCGCAATTACGAGACGACCGACGATTCGCGGAATCTTTGGTGGGTTGGCCTGCTCGCCTTTGGTGAGGGCTGGCACAACAACCACCATGCGTTTCAGCGGATGGCCCGGCATGGCCATAAGTGGTGGGAGGTCGACATGACCTACTGGGTCATTCTGGCCATGGAACGACTCGGTCTGGCCTGGAATGTCGTCCATACCCCACGGGGCGTCGGCCGGGGCCGCTGAGCAGGCCGCCAGGAGGCCTTTGGGACCGGTGCGAATGCAGAGTTGACCGGTCTTCGTGAGTCTGCCTCGGCCCCTTCACTGGGGGCTGTTGCATCATCGGTCCGGTGCCGATAGACTCTGCACCTTACATTGACAGAGAAAAATGACCCATTGGTCGCCCACAGAGGGCGAACGCACTGATGTCGCTGACTAAGGAACGCAAACAAGAGTTGATCGGTGCCCACCGTCGAGGACAGACGGATACTGGTTCGGCCGAAGTGCAGATTGCTCTTCTTACGGGTCGAATCACCCACCTGACCGAACACTTCAAGAAGCATTCGAAAGACTTTGCGAGCCGACGTGGGCTCCTGCTGATGGTAAGTCGCCGGCGACGGCTGCTTGATTATCTCAAGCGGGTTGCACCGCAGCGTTACCTCGACATCATTCACAGCCTCGGCATTCGAAAGTGATGCTCTGCCGGGCTTCCGGCCGATCATTCTGAATGCCGTTGGTGTGGTTTCGTCGCTCCGGCCGCCTGCGAGGCAGAGGCCGATTTCTGAGCGGACGGCTCAGGGTTGTTCTGCCCTGCCGATGTGAGCCGAAAGGTGCCTTTCTGTCGCCTGCCTTGCCGTTGTTCGGCTGGTAGGGTCCGCAGGTTGACGTTGCCAACAGGCAATCTCGTCGCGGAAGATACAAAGGTACGAATTTGTGTGTGAACAGATGGCATGCCGACTCATTGCTGACGGTCATGTCGAGGCGACCTGTTGGTTGCCGGGCGGGACGTGTGTCTCCGCATCATTACTGAAGGAAGAAGGAAGGAAAAGAAGACAGTGAAGCATCGTGTTGAAACAAAGATTGGCCAGGAAACCCTGAGCATTGAAACCGGCCAGTTGGCCAAACAGGCAGCCGGCGCCGTGCTGGTGGCCTACGGCGAGACCACCGTTTTGGTCGCCGCAGCGACTGGCGCACCGCGGCCGGGCATCGATTTTTTCCCACTCACGTGTGACTACCGTGAGCGGACGGCTGCAGCCGGCAAGTTCCCCGGAGGCTTCCTCAAGCGAGAAGGCCGTCCCACCATGAAGGAGACGCTGACCAGCCGACTGATTGACCGGCCGATCCGTCCGCTCTTCCCTGAAGGCTTCTACGACGAAGTCCAGGTGCAGGCGCAGACGCTCTCCAGCGATCGCCAGAACGACGCTGATATCTTGGCGATGGTCGGTGCATCGGCAGCCCTTTCGATTTCTCCACTGCCCTTCCAGGGACCACTGGGGAGTGTTCGGCTGGCTCAGGTTGATGGTGAGTTCGTGCCGTTTCCGACGCAGGATCAGCTCGAAGAGAGTGACCTCGACCTCGTCGTGTCGGGCAGCAAAGACGCCATCCTCATGATCGAGGGCTTCGCCCGGGAGATGCCTGAAGAGCGAATGCTCGAAGCGCTTGAGGAGGCCCATCGGATTATCGGCATCATCTGCGATCTGCAGAATGAGCTGGTTGCCAAGGCTGGCAAGCCAAAGAAGGAATATGACCTGCCCGATTACGGCCCGCTGCGGCAGCGGCTGACCGCTGCCTACTTTGCTGACCTCAAGCAGGCCGCGTCGATTCGTGGCAAGCAAGAGCGTGGCGAGGCGGTGAAGGCGGTGAAGGAACGAGCCAAGGCGGAAGTCTGCCCGGCCGAACCGGCTGCCGGTGCCGAGGTTGTCAGCGACGGCGATTTCTCGCATGTCTGGCATGCTCTGGAAGAGCAGGCCATTCGTGAGCTGATCTTAGCCGGGACGCGACCTGATGGGCGTGACAGCAAGACCTTGCGGCCAATTGAGTGTGAGGTCGACCTGCTGCCCCGGGTTCACGGCTCAGCGATGTTTCAGCGTGGGGAAACCCAGGCGCTGATCACCGTCACCCTGGGAACCGGGAAGGATGAGCAGCGAGTTGATGGGCTTTTTGAGGAGTACTCGAAGAAGTTCATGCTCGACTACTACTTCCCTTCCTACTCAGTTGGTGAAGTGCGACCAATTCGCGGCCCGGGCCGTCGAGAAATCGGTCATGGAGCTTTGGCAGAACGCAGCGTCAAGCCAGTGCTTCCCGATCCGGATGACTTTCCCTACACGATTCGTGTGATTTCCGACATCACCGAGTCGAACGGTTCAAGTTCGATGGCGTCTGTCTGCGGGGCCACCCTCGGGCTGATGGCCGCCGGCGTGCCAATCACCAATCCAGTGGCGGGCATCTCGGTCGGCCTGGTGAAGGAGTCAGAGGAGAAGTGGACTCTGCTCACCGACATCATCGGTGATGAGGATCACTTCGGCGACATGGACTTCAAGATCGCCGGTTCCCAAAACGGTATTACCGGGATTCAACTCGACCTGAAGATCAACGGCATTTCGCCTGCGATCATCAAGGCGACTCGCCATCAGCCTGGGCGCCGCGATTGATCCGGACTCATATCAATCCGGAAAAGATCGGCCTGCTGATCGGTCCTGGTGGCAAGACGATCCGTTCGATCCAGGAAACGACCGGTGCCAGCATCGAGGTTGATGACGATGGCACGGTGACCGTGGCGAGCCACGATGCTGAAGGAGCGACCGCAGCCCTTGCCAAGGTTGAGGCTTTGACTGCCTCGATTCAGGTCGGCCGGATCTATGAAGGCCGCGTCACCAGCGTTAAGGACTTTGGTGCCTTCGTTGAACTCGTTCCAGGCAAGGACGGCCTCTGCCACATCAGTGAGCTTTCCGCCGAATATGTCGGAAATGTTGGCGATGTCTGCCGCGTTGGCGACATGATGCGGGTCAAGGTCATTGCAGTTGACGAGCAGGACCGGGTGAAACTCAGCCGGAAGGCTGCCATGGACGAGGCTGCTCCAGAGCCGGAACCAGCTGCCGAGTAAGAAGCGACTTCCTGTTGCCGGGCTGCGGCCTTTCGCAGCCCGGTAGCAGGTGTTCGTAACGGCAGCCATTTCGGCAAGAATGATTGATGGATGGATAAGCAGCCAGGCCGCTGCCGTCCCGGCGGCCAATCCTAAGACGTGAATATGGCCCACCCTGCTCTGCTTGCTGATCAGCAAACTGATGGCGATACCTACGCCGAGTTGATCAAACTCGTGAGCGAGCTTGCGCACGAGATTCGCAACCCCCTGTCGAGCATCCGTCTTAATATGGAGTTGCTCGCTGAAGACGTCGATGGGATTGCGGCCGAGGGGGCAGGAAATCAGTCGACCCGCCGAGCCCGGGCCAAGATTGATCTTGTCCGGCACGAGTGCGATCGACTGCAGAAGCTGCTCGATGACTTCCTTGATTTCTCCCGGCAGGAAGGGATCGCGCCGGAGCCGGGGAATCTGAATGTCGAAATTGATCAGCTTCTCGATTTCTTTCAGCCCCGGGCTGATGAGGCAGGTGTTGAGCTGGTCCGGTTTCTTGATCCAGAACTGCCGGCCGTGCGGATTGATCGAGAGACGTTTCGTTCGGCGTTGTTGAACTTGTTGATCAACGCCACCCAGGCGATGGACACTGGCGGCCAGTTGATGGTGCGGACAAGGTCTGCTGGTCTTGGCGTCACGATTGAGTTGATTGACACCGGGCCGGGCATGAGTCGGGAGACGCTGGCCCGAGTCTTCGAGGCGTTTTATTCAACCAAACAAGGTGGCTCGGGGCTTGGCCTGCCGACCGCCCGCAAAATTGTTGAGGCTCATGGTGGAACTATTGATATTGAAAGCGCGCCGGGCCGGGGGACAAAGGTGGCCATCTGGTTGCCGGCGCCTCCTCGGCTGCCCACCGAGCCACCAGTCAGTTTGTAAGTGAACTGGTATAGGTTTTGTTTCCCTTACCCCCCCTTCTCTCGCCATGCCCCGTACTGCGACAGCTGAGACATCTGCCGACACGCCGCACGATGGAATGCCCCGGGCCATCCACGTGCTGGTCGTCGATAATGACATCGTGCATGCCCGAACCATGGGTGAGGGCCTGGAACGGCTCGGCTACGACGTCGTGGTTGCCGGCGGCGGCAATGAGGGGGCAGAGCGACTCGCGGCTGACAGTTTTGATGTCGTGGTAACCGATTTGATGATGAACGACATCGGTGGGTTGGAGATCCTCAAGCTTGCCAAGGAAGCAGCTGCCGAAACAGAGGTGATCGTCGTCACGGGGCATGGCTCCGTTCCCTCAGCCGTCGAGGCGATGCAGCAGGGCGCCTTCACCTATCTCCAGAAGCCACTCGATCTAGGCCACTTGCGGGCTGCAGTAGAAAAGGCTTCGGCTGGCATTCGGCTGCGGCTCCAGAATCTCGAACTCAACCGCAGACTCGATGAACGGTTTGGTTTTGAGGGAGTGGTCGGCTCAAGCCCGCAGATGCTTGCGGTAATCGAGAGGCTCAAGCGGATCGCGCCGACCGATGCCACGGTCTTGATTCAGGGAGCAACCGGAACTGGCAAAGAACTGGTGGCGCAGGCAATTCATCAGAACAGCCCGCGGAAGAAGAAGCCATTTGTGGCGCTTAACTGTGCTGCACTCAGCGAGAATATCCTGGAAAGCGAACTCTTTGGCCATATCAGGGGTGCCTTTACCGATGCGTCCTCAGACCGGGTTGGGAAGTTTGAGTACGCCGATGGCGGCACTTTGTTTCTCGATGAGGTCGGGGACATGCCGATGGCAACGCAGATCAAACTGCTGCGGGTGCTGGAGTCAGGAGAAATCACCCGTGTCGGTTCAAACCAGCCGGTTCGGGTGAATGTCCGCATTCTTTCGGCGACAAATCGTGATCTGGAAGAGGCGATTGAAAATGGGAGTTTTCGCAGCGACCTTTATCACCGGCTGAAGGTCGTCACCATTCTGATTCCAAGCCTTGCAGAACGGGCTGCTGACATCCCCCTGCTGATTGAGCATTTTGTAAAGCAGTTCACCAAGCGGCATCACAAGAACGTCAAGGGCATGACCCGGGCCGCCCGAATGAAACTGGCAGCCTACGCCTGGCCCGGTAACGTACGGCAGTTGCGGAATGTGATTGAGAGCATGGTGGTGGTCGACTGTGATGAGACGCTCGATGTCGATGACCTGCCATTGGAACTT
>RGBY01000480.1 GCA_009919445.1 Planctomycetia bacterium | reverse complement strand
CTGCCGAGTTCGTGAGTGGTTGAAGGGTGTGGCAGTGCCACCAAACTGAATGGAGAGAGGAGACTCTGGGGGTGAGACAATGGATTCTCTTCCTGCGGCGTTGGTGGCCACGGCAGAGTGAACTGGCATTGTTGCTGGCGATCGTCGTCGCAATTCTGGTAACAGCGGTGGTTGACTCAAACCACAGCTACTATGTGCGGCCGCTCGAAAGCCTCCGTGACATTGCCCGCAACACGGCGCTGCTGGGGATTTTTTCACTCGGCGCGGCGGTTGTCATCATTGCCGGTGGCATTGACCTGTCGAGTGGCTCCATGATTGCACTGTCGGGTACGGTCTGTGCCACGACCATGCTGGCACTGGCACCAACAGAGATGATGGCCTTCAAGCCGGTTGGTCCCCTGATCGTGACGGTGGCCTGCGGGGCGAGCCTGTTGACAGGTTTTGTGGTTGGCACACTCCACACCTGGCTGATCACCGTCGTGCGGCTACCGCCCTTCATTGCGACCTTGGCTACGCTGGTAGGACTACGAAGTTTTGCCCGAGCGATCTGTGAAAGCAGCACGGCCACCCTTACGCCGACAAAGAGTGCCCTGATCAATGTTGCCGACCCGATCTTCAAAACGGTGCGGGACAATGTCTGGATACCAGTCGCCGTTTTTTTGGTGCTGGCGGCGGTGACCTGGCTGCTCCTTTCCAGAACGGTGCTTGGGCGGCATCTCCAGGCCCTTGGTGGGAACGAGCAGGCGGCGCGACTGGCGGGCATTCGCACCACGAACGTGAAATGGTTTGCCTACTGCTTCGGTGCCATGACGGCGGCCCTGGCAGGGCTCTTCTATGTTGCCAATGAAGCTGTGGCTGCACCGGTTAATCAGGGACGCGGCCATGAACTCAACGCCATTGCTGCCGCAGTCGTCGGTGGCTGTTCGCTTTCCGGTGGTGTTGGAACCGTTCCGGGAACCGTTCTCGGTACGGTATTTCTGAGGGTGGTGATTGATGCCGTCTCCAAGATCATCAAGACCGGCGCCGATGTCTACGAAGGGCTTATCGTGGGCATTGTTGTCGTGCTCGCCGTTACCTTTGCCCAGACGGGCCATGCTTCTCGCCACGATCGCCGGCTTTTGCCCGGCGGGCTAGGACTCTGCACAATTCCGATTCTGGCCGTCCTGGCTGGCAGTCTGACGGCCATGACGGCCGGTGGACGGGCAGGGCTGAGCACGGGGCTTTCTGCTGGCCTGCTGCTGGTTGGTTTGCGGATCTGGGAGAGTCGTCGTGAACGGCGAAAGTCAGATGCTCAGGAACTAGTTGGCTTAGATGAGTAGATGAGCGGCGACCCAGAAATTGCAGTTGCCATGCGGGGCATCACCAAACGGTTTCCGGGTGT
>RGBY01000479.1 GCA_009919445.1 Planctomycetia bacterium | reverse complement strand
AAGACAGTTTTGGGCAAGCAGCGATTGGCGTCGGCTCGGGTCCCTGGGCCCTCACCACTGGCCTGAACGGGTCGATCTGGGTAGCTGGGAACACCGTCCAGCAGATCGTGAACGACAACGGTGTCTGGACGGTGCAGACAGCGATTGACGTCGGCGAGACCTCCTATGGCCTCACCACCGGCCTCGACGGTTCGATCTGGATGGCGAACGAAGGCAGCAACACCGTTCAGCAGATCGTGAAGAACGACAACGGTGTCTGGACGGCGCAGGCAGCGATTCACGTCCGTGTTTCGCCCACTGACCTCACCACTGGCCACGATGGGTCGATCTGGGTGTCGAACTGGGGCAGCAACACCGTCCAGCAGATCGTGAAGAACGACAGTGGTGACTGGACGGCGCAGACAGCGATTGGTGTCGGCTTTCGGCCATGGGGCCTCACCACTGGCCTGGACGGGTCGATCTGGGTGGCGAATAACACTAGCTACACCGTTCAGCAGATCGTGAACGACAACGGCGTCTGGACGGCTCAGACAGCGATTGGCGTCGGCTCGGGACCGTTTTCCCTCACCACTGGCCTGGATGGGTCGATCTGGGTGGCGAATTACAATTCGAGCACCGTTCAGCAGATCGTGAACGACAACGGTGTCTCGACGGTGCAGGCACCGATTGGTGTGGGTTCTAATCCCTCTGCCCTCACCACTGGCCACGACGGGTCGATCTGGGTGGCAAACAAAAGAAGCAACACCGTTCAGCAGATCCTCGTTCAACCAAGTGCCCCAAGCGATCTCGCCGCAGTATTTGGCCCCGGCTCTGGCGAAATGACGCTCGCCTGGCAGCCGCCCGTGATTGACGGCGGAACTCCAGTCATCTCCTACGCCGCAACAGTTTTTCAGGGCAGCTACACGCAAACGATCACAACGAGTGACACGTCTTGCGTGTTCGACGGGCTCACATTGGGGAGTGGGCCGACGTACTTCACGGTGACCGCGACCAACTTTGCTGACGAAAGTAAGCCTGCTGCGCTCCAAATCGACGCCTCCGGCAACACGATCCCGAAGCAGCTCCACACGGGTATTGGTATCTCGACTGACGGAGTGGCAGTCACCGACGGTGGCTTTGATGGCTCAGGCAACACGTACTCTTGGACCGCTCTGGGCGACACATCCTCCGGCGGCGCTCTCGTTGGCTCCTCGCTCATTTCCGGCGGGATTGCGTTTGACATTGGCAGCCCAAACCAGCCCGACTTCACTTGGGCAGCAGGGCAAGACATCGAGGCGAGCGGCAGCGGCACCGTGCTCACTCTTGCTGCGGCTGCGGTCAATGGTAGCCAAGCGAACCAAACGCTTACGCTGAACTTCGACGATGACACCACTGCGACCTGGACTCAGTCGTTCAGT
>RGBY01000478.1 GCA_009919445.1 Planctomycetia bacterium | reverse complement strand
AGCATGAGGATGGTGGGGGTGTACCAGGCGGCATACTGATCAACGAGCCGCATGATCGGGGTCTTTGTCTGCTCGGCTTGCAGGATGAGGTCTTTTACCCGTCCCAGCAGGGTGTCAGCACCCGCCTTGGTGACCTCAATGTCAATCAACCCTGTCAGGTTGATGGTGCTGCCGAACACTTCGTCACCGTTGGCCTTCTCCGCTGGCACCGATTCACCGGTCACGCTGGCCTGATTGACCGTGCTGGCACCCCGCACGACGAGCCCGTCAGCTGGAATCGTGTCACCAGGCCGGACCCGGACAATGTCACCCGGCCGCAGCTCCGTGGCCTCTACGAGTTCTTCCTGCCCGTCCCGAAGCCGGCTGGCCTTGGTCGGAGCCAGCCGGATGAGTGACTCGATGCTGGCCTCCGCACCCGCTGCCGTCCGCCGCTCAATCAGCGATGAAACAACCATAAAAAACGCGACGGCGGCGGCTTCTTGGTAAGCACCGCTGGACGCAGCACCGATCACGGCCAGCGCCACCAGTGCATTCATGCCGGCCACGCCCGCTAAAAGGTCCTTCGCTGCCGCGGCAACAAGCGGTACAGCCAAGATTACCAGACCGGTCACAGCAGGCAGCGCCATAAAGAACGGCTTTTCCCACAGCCAGCTGGCCGCCAGTGAGCAGGCGAGCAGTGTTCCACCAACGAGTGTGGTGAGGATCTGAAGCCTGAGGCCCCGGCTCAGCTTCGTCGTCGCAGGCTTCGACTCAGCGAACGCCTCATTCAGCTGGCTATCGTCTTCCGAACACTCGGCGGATTTGTTGGGGCGAAGAGAAACTGTCGCTGTATTCACGGTTGTGGAGTCGCTTTGATAAATGACGTATTGAGATAGTGGTTTACGCGGAACAACATGACGAACTCTTCTAGTTTACACCGAAGTAGTCGCCATAAAAAAACCGCGGCCACCCAGAGGTGGCCGCGGCAGAAAACATCGTGCAAAACTCAGGCGAATCATCGACATTATTCGTCGACGCCACCGCCACCCTTCGAACCGGGGCCACCGATCTGCTTCACCCAGATCTTCCCCCGGACTTCTTCATTGAATGCAGATTTGTTCAATTCAAATCCGCTTGTCGTGAGATACGCTCCAATGAATCCATCTGACTCATCGTTGAAGCCAGCTTCGTCATACATTTTTGCAACGTGCCCATCTGCAAAGACCATCTGGGCATAACCACCGACATCGGGCCCGCTGTCTGCCTCGCGAGCATTCACCAACGGTTGAATGTCGTTGAACTCATGGCAAACAGGCGTATTGTTCTTTCCATTCGGTAACCCGTCGATCAATGCAGCTGCGCCCGTGCCCATGTCGGTGTTGAGCTTCGCCGACATGCCATCACAAAAAGCTTCGACAGTGAGATC
>RGBY01000477.1 GCA_009919445.1 Planctomycetia bacterium | reverse complement strand
GTGCTCTGCCTGATGCTCTTCGTGACAGCGACCCAGGGGCCGGCAGTCTTTGCCTCCCTGTTCTGGTATCTGCTCACTGTTGTGGTGGCGCTGGCAACTCATGCCCTGATCGTCCTGCCACTGATTCTGCACTTCGTGGCCGGCCGCAACCCTTTCGAGTATGCCAGAGCGCTCTCCCCTGCACTGCTCACAGCCTTTAGCTCCGCCTCGTCCAATGGCACGCTTCCGCTGACGATGGCTTGCGTTGAAAATCGGGCCGGCATCGACAATAAGGTCTCAAGTTTCGTGCTCCCGCTCGGGGCGACCATCAACATGGACGGCACGGCCCTCTATGAAGCCGTCGCCGTACTTTTCATCGGGCAGCTCTATCACGGGGCGGTGCTGCCACTCGATCAGCAGCTGATCGTCGCCTTTACGGCCCTGCTGGCAAGCGTTGGCGCAGCAGGCATCCCGCATGCAGGGCTGGTGATGATGGTGGTGATTCTTCAGGCGGTTGGTTTGCCGGTTGAGATGCAGGGCATCATCCTGGCAGTTGACCGCGTACTCGACGCCAGCCTTGAACAGCGGGCTGGCGTGCTTGCGGCAGCCAAGGCGTCCTGAAACCCCGTTTCGCTTCACCCGGTTCGGAGTCCTTCTCATGGTTCATCTCGGCCTCGGCTTCCTGCGGCGACTGGTTCGCTTTTTTGTCGCTGGGGTGCTTGCCCTCCTACCGGTCGTCGTGACGGTGGCCGTTGTTGTCTGGGTCATTGAATACCTCCAGTACCTCTGTGGGCCCGAGACACTCATTGGCAAACAATTGACTGCCATTGGGCTTCAGGTCGGCAAAGACTCGGCTGCCCCCTACTTCGTGGGCTGGTTTGTGGTCA
Source organism: Planctomycetia bacterium (assembly GCA_009919445.1). Taxonomy (GTDB): domain Bacteria; phylum Planctomycetota; class Planctomycetia; order Pirellulales; family UBA1268; genus UBA1268. Next base: position 542 of record RGBY01000477.1, on the reverse strand, counting down.
TTGTGGTGGTCTTTACGGTGGGGCTGGTCGTCGAACTGGGGGCAAAGAAATGGCTGGGCCGCACGGTTGAGTCACTTTTCAAACGGATCCCGCTAGTTGGCAGCATCTACAGCACAAGCCGACAGATGATCGACATGATTGGCCCGGGTGAAAATGACGCCATGAAGGGCATGACGCCGGTCTTCTGTTCCTTCGGGAAGGATCCGCCCTCCAGCGTGCTGGCCCTGCTGGTTTCGCCTGTGCGCTACCATGTACTCGATCGGGAGCATCTGATCGTGATCATTCCGACCGCGCCGGTTCCCTTCGGGGGCGCTATGATGTTTGTGCCGGTCGAAAATGTCCGCCCTGCTGGCATGTCGATCGACGGCCTCATGAGCATGTATCTCTCCATGGGCGCGACCGCCGGCCAGTTCGTTCCACCAGTCCCTGTAGCCAATGCCGAACCAGACTCAAGCACGCCTTAGCCTGTTTGGGGGCACGCTTGTGCTTATTACCCTCGGCTGTGGTGCCGACCCCGCTTCACAGGAGCCTTTCATGCCCAT
>RGBY01000476.1 GCA_009919445.1 Planctomycetia bacterium | reverse complement strand
GATTCCAGTGGCCCCACCAGCCAGGGCGCCTCGAATCGGGTGAGCTTGGCTGCAGCGGACTGGTCGAGTACGAACTTGGCGTCGGGGTGCTGCTGGAGTGCACTGGCCGAAACATGACTGCTGGGGGGCTCTTCAACAGCTCGGTGGACGATCGGTGCCTTGTGCTCGCCGAAGGCAAGCAGCACCACCCGACGGGCGTCGAGAATTGAACCAACGCCCATCGTGATCGCTTGTCGGGGCACATTCCATTCCCCGAAGAAGTCACTGGCCGCATCAGCCCGCGTAACGCTGTCGAGGGTGATCAGCCGGGTGCGGCTCTCAAGGCTACTGCCCGGTTCGTTAAAGCCAATGTGACCGGTCCGGCCGATGCCCAGCAGTTGCAGGTCGATGCCACCCGCGTCGCGAATCTGCTCTTCATAGTGACTGCAGGCGGCCGCCACATCCTGGCGGGCCAGTTGGCCGTCGGGAATGTGGACGTTCTCGGCAGGGATATCGATGTGATCGAAGAGGTGCTCTCGCATGAAGCGGTGATAGCTCTGTAGAGCAGCCGGCTCCATTGGCCAGTACTCATCGAGGTTGAAGGTGATGACCGTCTGGAACGACAGCTCCTCCTCTTGATGCAGTCGGATCAATTCGTCGTAGACAGCAACTGGCGTGCTACCCGTGGCCAGGCCAAGCACCGTCTGCCGGCCGGCGGCTTTTCGTTCACGGATGAGGTCGGCTATTTCACGGGCTACCGCACGGCTGGCATCGCTGGAGTCGTCGTAGACCGAAACCGGCACCCGTTCGATGGTCGAGACATGGGGCAGGGGGCCACGGTAGATCGGCTGAGCAGCTACGGTTGAAGCAGGGGTGGGCATCGTAAAGTCCTCGACGCAAAAGAAACTAACGGTTTACTCAGAATTATCACCGGACGTTTTGGCTTCGCAATCCGGACGCCGTAGAACGCTCAATCACAAAGAGATTCGAAATCAGTGTTGCCAGTGAGTTTTTGAGTCCGATCGTGAGGGGCCCGCAAGGTGTCTCTGCGGGCGGACAGAATTGGGATGCTGTTCCCACGTGGTGCTCGCTACTTGCGAACCGGCCTGCCGCCCGCCTATCCTAACGCAGGATCGGCGCAAAGGGCGACCGACCTCTGGCTTCTTTCCGAAGGGGGAACCGAGATCATGCTGGCTGTGACTGAAGCGGCTGTTGCCGGCGGAGTTACCGAGTTTCTTCCTTTCGTCATCGAGCATTGGCAGTTCTGCCTCTTGCATTTTCTTGAGTTCGCCATTTGGGGGTGCTGGTTCGTCGTTCTCGGCAACCTGCTCAACGCCCGAGGATTTTCCCGGCAGGACATCGGGCGGATCTACGGCACGATGCCGATTGGCTCGATGATTTCTCCGCTCTTCATCGGACCACTCGCTGAC
>RGBY01000475.1 GCA_009919445.1 Planctomycetia bacterium | reverse complement strand
ATCGAGGCAGGTGGCAACAATCGTGGTTAGATCACCACGAAGACGGGAACTCACCGAGGAAAGAAATGGGGGGTCAGTCTCGATGACGACGCGGGCCGCCTCATGGAGCGGGCGGTTTTGAATGTTGTAAGGCAGGCTGCCAGTGAGTAATTCGTAGAGCACGACGCCCAGTGAGTAGACATCGGCTCGGAGGTCAAGTTCATCGACATTCCCGGAAAACTGTTCGGGGCTCATGTACTGAAGCGTGCCAACAAGCTGACCGACGTCGGTGTGCATGGTGGTCAGGGCTACATCGCCATCGGTGCTACGGGCTACACCAAAGTCGATGATTTTTGGCTGGCCCGTCGAGTCGACCAGAATGTTGCTCGGTTTCAGGTCGCGGTGGACGATGCCCCGCTGATGACCATGAGCGATTGCAGCCGCCACCTGCTGAAACAGGGTAACCCGTTCCCGGGTGGTCAGGTTGCGTTCGAATGCAAACGTGGTCAGGGGGCGAGCGGCGTCGACCAGTTCCATGACGAAGTACGGAACTGGTCCACCAGCAAGTGTCTCGATACCTGCTGAGTAGATGCGAGCAATACCCGGGTGCGAGAGACGGCCAAGAATCTGTGCTTCCATGTGAAACCGCTTGGCAGCGGAAGCCGACAAGATTCCTGACCGGACAAGCTTCACCGCGACGGTTCGCTGGGGACTATCCTGGTAGCCCTCATAGACACGCCCCATGCCCCCCTCTCCCAGAAGGTGGCCGAGAGTGACATCGCCAACCCGGGTTCCGGCGGCAAGAACCGGACTTTCAGATTCACCGGGGACTTCGAGAAATTCGGAGAGGCCATCGAAACTTAGCGGATGGTCGCTCGTGTCATCTGGTTGATCCATGGCCCGATCAGCGGTCACCTGCGAACGAGGAGGGTGGCGGGTCAGCGGCCGTATGATCGGGGTGCCCCCCAGTTGGCGTTCGTTGCAAATGGCTGATAACAGCAAAAGACAACTGCTCAAGCTCAATCGCCAGATCGACCGAGACTTGCTCGATGCCGGGAGGCAGGCTGATGGTGACCGGAGCAAAGTTGACGACACCTTCAATCCCGGCAGCCACCAACGCATTGGCTGCCTCCTGGGCCCGGCCGGCCGGGACAACGATCATGCCGAGGCGAATATTCTTGTCACGAATGGTGGCGGCCAGCTCGGTGAGCGGCTGAACACGCAGGCCTTGGATTTGCTTGCCAATTTTTTGCGGGTCGGCATCGAATGCTGCCGCGATTGAGAAGTTCTGCTGGCCAAAGCCTCGGTAGCCAAGGAGGGCCTGCCCGAGATTACCAACGCCAATCATCACGACCGGCCAGGGTTGGTTCGTGCCGAGAATGTCCCGCATGGCGTGGATCAACTCTTCGCAGCGATACCCAACACCCGGG
>RGBY01000474.1 GCA_009919445.1 Planctomycetia bacterium | reverse complement strand
GGCATCATCCTTTCACCAGACCAACAGACGCTCTATGTGGCGAACTATCGCGGAAAGTCAATCGAGCAGATGGCGGTGAAGGCTCCAGGTGAACTTGGGCCACCGCAGCGGTTTGCTGTTATGGATGATGGGGAAGCGCTCGGGGCAGATGGAATGACCATTGATCGTGCTGGCAATATCTATTGCGCCGGGGCCACGGCAGTCTGGATTTGGGATGCCGATGGGGTTTTGCTTGAAAAGCTTGAGTGCCCAACCCGGCCGATTAATGCAACGTTTGGTGGGGCAGATGATCGCTCGCTCTTCATCACCTGTTTTGATGGTGTCTATGAACAGCGGATGCTGGTGCCGGGCCGCCCCGCCCAGCCGCCGCTGAAGCCGGGTGTCGGAGCAACTGCCAGTCGGCCCGACCCTGGAATTCCTGCCGGTGTGCAGTCTCATCTTGATGTGGTGTATGCCGCCTATGGCCCGCGAAAGATGTTGATCGATATTTTTCAGCCCGATCGAACTGCCGGAAGTTTGCGGCCCGCAGTTGTCGTTGTACATGGAGGTGGCTGGCAGAAGGGAGACAAGAGCAAGTTTCGGGCACTTGCTGTGGAACTGGCACGTCGTGGCTATGTGACGGCAGCGATTGAGTATCGGCTTGCGACAGAGGCGATGTTCCCTGCCGCATTGGAAGATTGCCTTGCTGCGGTTCGGTTTCTGCGTAGCCGAGCGGCTGAGTACGGGATTAATCCCGAGCAGATTGCAGCGGTTGGTGGATCAGCCGGAGGTCATCTGGTGGGGCTGATGGCAGCCGGTGCGACAAATCCAGCTTTTGCGGAGTTTCAGCAGAAGCCAGCGGTCTCCCCGGAAATCCAACTGGCTGTTGTCATGGCAGGGCCTCTCCAGATCGCGACAGGGAAGGTGGCAGAGAGTTCGTTGACATCGACCGACTCGAATGCCGTGCTTTGGTTTGGAGGGACGGTCGAGCAAAATCCAGACATGTATCACCTCGCTGATGCCTATGAGCAAATTTCGGCAGCAACGCCACCCATTCACTTCATCACGGGAGAGTACGACAACCCAACTCGAAATGCTCCGGCACGCGAGAAGTTGAAAGGTTTAGGGGTGCCAACAAGCCTGACAGTCGTTCCCAAGGCAAAACACGGCTGCTGGAATCAGTTGCCCTGGTTTACGACTTGTGTTGATCAGATTGACGCATTGTTGCAGCAGCAGTTTGGCGAAATTGAAAAAACCGGCCCCTGACAGTATGTTGCGGTGGTTTGAAGTGAAGCAAAGAGAGAGACACATGGTCGTAGGAGCAGGAGAACAGCAGATGGTTTCAAAACAGCAAAAAATCGGGGCAGTCACTCTGCTCGTTCTGGTTGTTATTTCTGGGTTGCGGCCGGCGGTGGCGGCCGCAACCCAGAA
>RGBY01000473.1 GCA_009919445.1 Planctomycetia bacterium | reverse complement strand
GAAAGAAGGGACGTTCATCCCCCGAAGATGCATGCTCTGCGACAAAACTCACCGCGTTGTCACCAATCGCATCCGTGTAGTAGTAGGTCTCTGGTGTGTAGTGCGGATCTGACTCAGGGGAGATCAGTGTGTTGTCACGGGTCAGCGAGTTGGGATCGAAGAAACTCCCTGCCCCGTGGATCGTGCCGTAGAAGCGTTCGAAGCCACGCTGCAGCGGCCAGTTGTGCTTCTGATGATCTTCCTCCGGTCGCACCTTCTTGGTCACATGCCATTTCCCCGAGGCAAAGGTGGCGTAGTCGGCATCGTGGAGCACCTCGGCAATCGTCACCGACTCCCGGTTGAGATCGCCGCGATAGCCGTCGTATCCACGGTCGTCCATCATGTGGCCAATACCCGCCTGATGCGGATAGAGGCCGGTCAGCAGCGAGGCCCGGGTCGGGCAGCAGCGGGCCGTGTTGTAAAACTGTGTAAACCGCAGGCCATTCGCGGCAAGGCCATCGAGCACGGGCGTCTGGATCTCTCCCCCGAAGCAGCCGATATCGGAGAAGCCCATGTCGTCAGCCATGATCACGATCACATTCGGCCGCCCGGCCTCCTTGGCCGCCACCGCCTGAGGCATTCCCCACACCATGCTTGCTGACAAAGCCAGCAGGGCATGAATCCAGGCTGCAGAAATCGTCGGTCTCATCGAGGCTCCCCTTCTGTTCTCCCCACGCGGACTACAATCCCAGGCAGAGTATCCATAAGAACACTGCTGCTGGCCACCGCCGGGGTGGGCCGGCGGGCTGAATTCACGTTTGTGGGCGGGTCATACCCGCACCGCTATGATAGCGCTCTGCTATGCCGCCAGTTGGCGCAGCACATAATGCAGAATACCTCCATTGCGGAAATAGGTGGCCTCTCCCTCGGTGTCGATGCGGGCAAGCAGATCAACCGAGCCTGTGCTGCCGTCACCATAGGTGATGGTCGCGGTTACGACCATACCGGCTGTCACACCCGCGGCAAGCCCGCCAAGGGTGATTGCCTCATCACCTTTCAGACCAAGTGATTCACGCCCGACACCCTCAGGGAATTGCAGTGGCAGAACCCCCATGCCAATCAGGTTGGAACGATGAATACGCTCAAAGCTCTCGGCGATCACCGCTTTCACGCCAAGCAACCGGGTGCCTTTGGCGGCCCAGTCACGGCTGGAACCAGTGCCATATTCCTTGCCCCCAATCACCACCAGCGGTGTGCCCTCGTCAGCGTAGCGCATCGCCACGTCATAAAGCGGTGCCACCTCGCCTGTTGGCACATGCCGCGCAAAGCCGCCCGTTGTGCCCTCAGCCGCCAGATTCTTCAGACGGATATTGGCGAATGTACCACGCATCATCACCTGATGGTTGCCCCGGCGCGAGCCAAAGGAGTTGAA
>RGBY01000472.1 GCA_009919445.1 Planctomycetia bacterium | reverse complement strand
CAGATCACGACCAACAGCACGAACGCCTACGAGCGAACAGGGAGCGGGTCGACCACCCTGGGTGAACTCAACAACTACAAGACCAGCGATTCAGCCACCGTGACCGTGGCCAAGCCGACTGTTGCCAAGACGCTCGTTGCGACACAAATCGAAAATAGCGTCAACACCAGAACTCAGGCGGTGATTGGGGAAACCGCAACGTACGCAATTACCGTCACGGTTCCTCAGGGCCGCACGCCAGCCGCGAAACTGATCGACCGCATGGCTCCCGGCCTGGCATTTGTTCGCTACGTCGGCGGCTTCAACAACGACCCCGCTGTGTTGACAGTGCCGGGACTCAACAACGCCCCAGTGATCACGAGTGCCGGCAGGCTTGCCACCTGGAACCTTGGCGACATCGTCAATACCGATACCAACAATACGACGACGGAAACGTTTCAGCTGCTTGTTGAGGCTGTCGTGTTGAACGTGAACAGCAACCATTCTGGGGTCAGGCTCAACAATCGTGCTCAGCTGAAATGGAATAACCAGACTGCCTCCTCGAACCAGGCTCGCAATCGCGACGTCATCGTCATTGAGCCAAAACTCAAAACCACCAAGACGGCGACCGTTGGCGGCCTCGGGGGCAATCCCGGTGACCCTGTCACTTACACGATCGTGATCGAACAGGATCCGACGAGCCAAACCGACGCGTTCAGCGTCGAACTCAGCGACATCCTTCCCTCGGAGATCGCCTCACCCGTGCTGACGTCGGTGGTCGACACGGAAGGTGTGGTGACGGCGAGCAACTTCCAGCTCAGCGGGAGTGCACTCTCTACGCGTGTGCCGTTTAACTTTGAGAAGAATCCATCGAACCGAACGATCACGCTCATAGTCGAGGGCACGCTGCAGGGGCCGTTCACAGCAGGGCAGCAAATTACCAATACCGACTTTGTTCGCTGGGCAAGCCTAGGCATCCCCCTACAGATCACTCCGTACAACCCCAACGCTTGGGAGCGGACTGGCTCCGGCTTGACGAATAAGGGCCAGCTCAACAACTACGTCGCCTCAAGCACGGCCGCGTTTACCGTCAACACGGCTGACCTCGCGGTGACGAAGACCGTCGACAATTCAACGCCAAATGTCGGCGACACCGTCACGTTTACGGTGACCGTCACCAACAACGGCCCTCAGACGGCAACTGGGGTCAAGTTGACCGACGTCTTCCCAGCAACAGCGCTGCAACTTGACACATCAAACGTCACTGCATCGCAGGGTTCTTTCAATGCTGTCTCTGGAGTCTGGGACGTTGGCACTTTGGTCAAGGGGGCTGCTCCCGCAACCCTTACTCTGCCGGCGACGGTGCCAAACCCGGTAACAAACACAATCCCGCCGCAGGCAGTCAATTCAGTAGCGGTTACTGACGTCGTTGAGCCAGACCCCACTCCT
>RGBY01000471.1 GCA_009919445.1 Planctomycetia bacterium | reverse complement strand
GATGCCCTGGGGAACAACCACGCCCGCAACAGCCAGCAGCGACGGAACAAGATCGAAGGCCGCAAAAACAGATGCCTGATCGCTGGATCCCGCAGCCTCCGGGCTTACCAAACCCGGCCCCCAGACAATCAGTGGTGAGCGAATACCACCTTCGTAGAGTGTCGTTTTCGCACCTCGTAACGCTCCTGCCGACCCAACTCCTGGTTCCGGGCCATTATCAGAACAGACGAGCAGCAGCGTGTTGTCACGTAGCCCCGGCGTCGACCTGAGAAGATCAAAAAGTGGCGCGAGCTGCCTGTCCATTGCCTCCAAGACCCCCCGAAACTTTCCCTGGCGATCATCCTGCCACTGAGCAATCGGCGGCCAATAGGGAGCGTGAACATCATCGGGCCAGAGGTTCACATAGAATGGAGCGTCGGCCTCAACGGACTCGCGGATAAAACTGCTTGCCGCCTCCGTGAACCCCCCGGTGATCCGCGACCGCTGCATCCAGGTCGCAGGGCCAGTGAGCCGCTCGGCATCCTGCCAGATGCGGCCCTGTTTCCCATCGGGTGTTTCGGTCAGCGGCAGCAGCTTGGGGCCCATTCCCTCAAAATTCGTCAGGGATGCATCAAAACCATAGTCTGAGATCGGCGGAGCATCATCGACATCCCGCTGCCCGCCCATATGCCACTTGCCAAAGTGACCGGTGCGGTAGCCCGCCTGTTTCAGAAATCTGGCGAGCGTAGGAGCAGCCGGATCGAGCCACTGGGCGATCCCCCGCTTCTCATTCTCATTCCGATGGGCCAGGTATGAGCCGATCTTCCAACGCTGAGGATAGTGCCCTGTTGTCAACGCCACCCGCGACGGCGAGCAGATTGGCGAATTCACATAGAACTGCGTAAACCGGATGCCCTCTGCGGCAAGCCTGTCAATTGCCGGTGTCTCGGCGTGTTCGTTACCAAAGCAGGAAAAATCTCCCCAACCAAGATCATCGATGAAAACCGTGATGATGTTGGGTTGCTTGGCCACCGTCTCTGCATGGGATAAACCGCCGCAGACCGTGGTCGCGACCGTGGCCATCATGATGAGCTTTTGAATGTGTTGCCGCTGCATGTTCTGCTCCGTTGATTCGCTCCTGCCACGCACCAGCAGGCTCTCAGTGGCCTACCGCCTCACAGGCTGTGGATAGCCTTCCAGAATGGCCTTCAGCTTGGCAACAACCTGCGGCCTGGAAGCCGCCACATTTTCTCGCTCCAGCAGGTCATCCTGATAGTCGTACAGCTCATATTCGGCGGTCTGGGCAGGACCGCCAATGGGTCGCCATTCAACAAGCCGGTACCGCTGCGTCCGAATAGCTCGACCAAGTTTGCGTTTTGGATAGACGTGATAGGCATGGTCGCGAAGACGGGCGGTCGGGTCTTTCAACACCGGAACAAGGCTGATGCCATCGAGTGGCT
>RGBY01000048.1 GCA_009919445.1 Planctomycetia bacterium | reverse complement strand
CCTCGATATTGCCCGCCACGCCATTTTGCCGGTGATCTGCCAGACCTACGTGGCGCTGGCGTACTGCAGCCGGTTCATCAAGGCCAATCTCGAAGAGGTCGTGCGGCAGGACTATATCCGCACGGCCCGAGCCAAAGGGGCTGGGCCTTGGCGGGTTTTGGTGCGGCATGCTTTCCGTAATACCCTCATCCCGCTTGTGACGCTGCTGGGATTGTCCTTGCCGGCGCTTGTTGGGGGCTCGGTGATCATTGAGCAGATTTTCACCTGGCCCGGCATGGGCAGGCTGTTTTTTGAGAGCATCCGTGAACGGGACTATCCGACCATCATGGGGTTAACCTTCATGTTCAGTCTGTTGACGCTTGCCGGACAACTCTTGGCCGATCTGCTCTACAGCTTTGTTGACCCGCGGGTGAGTGTTGACTGATGCCCGAAGAAACAGCCAAAGCGAATGGCCGTCCCCAGCTGAGGCAGACTTCACCCGGGTTCTGGGCAGAAGCGTGGAGCCGCTATCGCCGCCGCCCCATTGGCATGCTGGCACTTGGGTTTGTGCTGTTTTTAACCGGCGTTGCGGTCTTTGCTCCGGCGATTGCCGGTACTAAACCAGTCATCTGTCGTTACAAGGGCCAGCTCTACATGCCCTGTCTCGGGTACTTCAATCGCAGCTGGGAATCGCCGGTATTCACCAAGGACAAGTTTCGCGGCACCTACCCCAAAAACCTCCAGGACAAAGACCCCGACAGCTGGGCGATCTGGCCGCTTGTCTTTCAGGATCCGTACCGACGGGTTCGCGGCAATGAGTGGCCCGGCCGAGCCGAAAACCCCTCCCGCGATGAGGGGCATCCAAGCCGGTTGAATATCTTTGGGACGGATCAGTATGGCGTCGACATCTTTGCCAAGATGGTTCATGGCACCACCATCGCCTTGCTTGTCGGTTTTGTCTCGATGGGGCTGGCTGGTTCAATTGGCATTATTGTTGGTGCCATCGGGGGTTACTTTGGTGGCTGGGTGGACGCGGTCACCAGCCGGATGACCGAGGTGGTGATGTGCATCCCGACGCTGGTGCTGATTCTGGCGCTGGTGGCTGTCGTCGAGAAGCCAACGATCTGGAAAACAATGGCAATCATTGGTGCAACTGGCTGGACCGGGATTGCTCGCCTGACTCGTGCCGAATTTCTGCGGCTGAAGGAAAGTGAGTTTGTCATGGCTGCCCGGGCGACTGGGGCCGGCCCACTGCGAATCATGCTGCGGCACATCCTGCCGAACGCGTTAGCGCCGGTGCTGGTGCCGATCACATTTGGGATTGCCTCGGCAATTTTGATCGAGGGGTCTCTTTCCTTTCTTGGCTTTGGCCCACCGCCGCCGACAGCAAGTTGGGGGTCAATCCTCAACAGTGCCCGCAGCAACCTCCAGTTGTGGTGGCTGGTGGTCTTTCCTGGTACCGGGATCTTTCTGACCGTGCTGGCCTACAACCTGGTAGGAGAGGCGCTTCAGGAAGTAACCGATCCACGGTTGCGGGAGGCGAAAAAATGAAGCCCGCGCCACTCTTGGAAATTGACAATCTGGTGACCGCCTTTGAGACACCAGCCGGACGCCTGCCGGCAGTTGATGGGGTGTCACTTTCGATCGATCGTGGCCGGACGCTTGGCCTGGTTGGTGAGAGTGGCTGCGGGAAGAGCGTCACGGCGATGTCGGTACTGCGGCTGGTTGCCAGCCCGGGCCGGATTGAGTCGGGGGCCATTCGGCTGACGACAGCGGGCGAGACGGTTGATCTCGTGCAGCTTCCAGAGGCACGGCTGCGTGAAATTCGCGGTGGCCGAATCGGCATGATCTTTCAAGAACCGATGACCAGCCTCAACCCAGTTTTCACGGTGGGCAACCAGATTGCTGAGGTGGTCAGGTTGCATCGGCGGGTGGGCCGGGCCGAGGCCCGGGCTCGGGCTCTTGAGATGCTTCGGCTGGTGCGGGTGGCAGACCCGGAACAGCGGCTGGATGCCTATCCCCATCAGTTATCGGGGGGCATGCGGCAGCGGGTGATGATCGCCATGGCGCTGGCCTGCGAGCCCGATCTGATCATTGCGGATGAGCCGACGACCGCACTTGATGTGACGATTCAAGCACAGATACTCGACCTCCTGGATGACCTCAGGCAGCGGCTCAGTACGGCCATTCTTCTGATCACGCATGACCTTGGGGTTGTGGCCGAGACCTGTGACGATGTTGCCGTCATGTACGCAGGCCGAATTGTCGAGCGGGCTCCTGCAGAGTTGCTCTTTCGCAGCCCGCGGCATCCCTACACGATGGGCCTGCTTGCTGCCCGTCCCGATGCGGCTCGTCGCAGTGGTGAGCCGCTAACGACGATTCCAGGCATGGTGCCGCCGCCCCAAGAGTTCCCCACTGGCTGCCGTTTCCATCCCCGCTGTTGCCATGCCCGGTCACCCCGTTGCCAGGAGGAGTTGCCACCGCTGCGGGAGATTAGCCCCGGTCATTTTGTTCGCTGTCACTTCGCCGAGGAAATCAGCCCATGACCGAGTTGCAGCAGCCGACTGAATCGCCGCTGCTTGAAGTGGCTGGGCTAGAAACCCATTTTCCAATTCGCAAAGGCCTGCTCCGCCGGCAGGTGGGAACGGTCCGCGCCGTTGACGGTGTCAGCTTTACCATTGCACGGGGGCAGACGCTGGGGCTGGTGGGAGAGAGCGGGTGCGGCAAGACAACTGTTGGTCGCAGCCTGTTGCGGCTGGTTGAGCCAACCGGAGGGAGCCTGCGATTTGCCGGAACAGATATCCGCCAGCAGAACAGCCGCAGACTACGGGCCCTCCGCCGTCGGATGCAGGTGGTCTTTCAAGATCCTTACGGATCGCTGAACCCACGGATGAAGGTGCGGGCTATTCTTGAAGAGGGGCTGTCGATCCATCAGATGGGTGATCGGGCGACTCGGCTGGAGCGGATGGTGGCCGCCCTCGAGCGGACGGGGCTGGCTGCTGCTGCCCTCGACCGCTATCCACATGAGTTTTCCGGTGGCCAGCGGCAGCGGATTGCCATCGCAAGGGCTGTTGTGCTGGAGCCAGAGTTTCTTGTGTTGGATGAGCCGGTCTCAGCCCTTGATGTGTCAATTCAGGCACAGGTCATCAATCTGTTGACGGAACTCAAGCAAGAGTTGGGCCTGACCTTTCTCTTCATCTCGCACGATCTCTCGGTGGTTGAGTATCTCGCTGATGCTGTGGCGGTGATGTATCTTGGCCAAATTGTTGAGGCGGCGACTGCCGAGCAGCTCTATCGTCAGCCGCTGCATCCCTACACGATGGCGCTGTTTTCAGCTGTGCCGAGTGTTGAGAAAAGTCGGCGACGCAAGCGGGTTGTGCTCACCGGTGATGTGCCAAGCCCATCACGGCCTCCGCGTGGATGTCGGTTTCATCCCCGCTGCCCGTTGGCAGAGGCGGCCTGCCGCGAGGTCGATCCCCCCCAGGTCGACCTCGCGGGCCACCGCGTCCACTGCCATGTTGCCGAGCGTGAGCTCACTCGGCTTGGCGGTGATGTTGCTGCGGCATCGGCGGCACTTCAGGCGGCACTTACCGTCGCGACGACCGGCGAGAACCAGCCATGTTCTGACGCCTGACAAAGTAGGTCTGGGGATCGTCGACGACCCAGGGCGTGCTCCATGTCTTGCCATCGTCGTGGCTGCACACGTTGTAGAAGAACGTCTTCACCCATTCGGTGCGGTATCCGTACGGATATTGCGAGGTGATGTGGTCATCCATGGAAAGCTCATCAACACCAGGGCTGGCGAAGTAATGCACCATGCCGTCGGGTGAGAAGCTCATGCCAAGCGTCCACCAGCCGAGTTGGTCGGCAGCAATGCTCGGTCCCCGCATGCCACGGCCGCGGCGGTCGCCACGGATTCGCAGGTAGGCAGCATCTTCTGTCTTATCACCGTCACCGGGTGCAAAAACGATGAACATGCCGGGCCAGTATTCTTCGACGCCAAAGTCACCCCGGTCTGGATGGTTTTCACCCGTGATGATGGCATGGGTGGTGCAGCCACAGCGAAAGCCGAACGAGGCGCCACTCCGTCGTTCCCACTGGGCGAACGGCGGCAGGTAGACCCGTGTGACCACACTGGGGCTGTCGGCTCGTGACAGACCCCGGCCAGCGGCCCGCGACATATTGAAGATCAGGTCGTCCTGCATCATCCGGTAGGTCAGCCGTCCCGGGATTCCTGCCCGGAGGGTGGCGATAAGCATGCCGTGTTCACTCCCGGCCAGTCCGGGTTCTGGTAATTCGACTCGCTTCACGACATCTGGGGTGCCACGCTTTGGACCCTCAAACCAGAGTCCGTTGTTACTCTTGCCGAGTGGACTGCGGACCCGCTTGTCCTGTTCTTCCGAGCTCTTTGGATGGCGGTGGTACCACTTCCAGTTTTCATCTTCGAAGTTGTCGCCACCATTTTTGATCAGAACGCCGGTGCCTGGAACAAGGACAGGCTTCTTGGCGGGGGCAGCTGGGGCTGAAGCGGCAGGAGTACCTGCATTCGCTTCGTCACTGGCTGCCGTCTGTTCAGCAGCGGAGGCCACAGAGAGGAAGCCACTCAACTGGCTGGCGACTGCCAGCAGGATGAACAAACGACTCAGGCAGCTCAGGGGGAAACGCATGGTGGCGGTCCTTTTCAGCGAAAATGGTTCGGTTGTGCGGAAAACGAAAACGCTTCCGTAATGGTCAATCGGCTGGTAGTCCGCCCTGGATGTGAACGCTCCTGAAAAATCAGCAGACTCCTTCAGGCCTGCCGGGCTATCGATTTCAGGGCCGGCTTTCCCAGCCTGTCGTGCTTCGCAGGCCTGCCCAAGTTCACCGAAAGCGGATGGCTAGCAAGACAATGCTCTGGCACGAGTGCCCCAAACCCGTCACAACCAGCAGCCTGTGAGAGGCAGCGATCAGAGTGCGACAGGGTATGGTTCAGACAGAGAGGCGGCATGATGCAAAGCCTGGCGATGAGTACGGTTGGTGAGAGGCCGGCCGCTGGCTGGCGGATGGGTGGGCTTCTCGTGGTGGCCTGGCTCCTCTTGCTTCCCCACGCGATCGCTGAGGAGGCTTCTCCAGCGACACGGCGATCCCACATTCAGCCTGTGGGAGAGATGGTGCCTAGCCGGCGTCGGGATGATGTTCCGCAGCCATTTGGACTGCAGTTGTCGCGGGCGCCCGAGATTGTGCGAAGGCAGCTGGCATTGGCCCGTGGAGAGGGGCTGGTCGTCGACGCAGTGATCAACGGTTCTTTGGCGGCCCAGCAGGGCTTCTTACCGCATGATGTCTTGGTGAAACTAAATGATCAGTTGCTGGTCTTGCCGGAGCAGTTCAGCCTGTTACTTGAAGCGAGTCTGACGAGTCGGGCAGATCAGCCGAAGGCAGAGACCAGCCTGGCCGTGACAGTCCTCCGTGCGGGCAAGCCACTGACGATTCATCTTGGAGAGCAGGTCGTGGCAGAGGAAGAGAGCCAGGCCTTAGCGGCTGCAGCCCCAGCCCATGCGGCTCTGCCTCCGCTGCCCCCCGCCGTCAGGTCCGTTCCGCCCAGCCCATCACCAACTCTCCGCCAGCCAGCCTCGGCAGTGTATCTGGCAGGTGGAAAGTCACTCGTCGAACAAAATCTTGAAGCCGCCGAGCTGCTCCGGGAAGATCCTGACTTCACCATTCGTTTAATCCAAGGCGAGGAAACGACTTTGCTCGTCGATACTCCGCAGGGGCAGCGAGTCTTTCATGCTCAGATCGATAGTCCCGCTCGGCTGGCAGCGGTGCCGCCGGTGGTGCGGCCGCGGGTCGAGGCAATGCTGCAGGTTCTCAAGACCGCTGCAGCCAGCCGCTCCACCACCGTTCGCTGACTAGTAGCGTTCTATTTCACCGCTTCACCGCAGCGTCCGCTCGCAGGACTTTTCCATGGCCTGCTAACCCTCCGCGAGTATCGCCAGCGGAAGCCCACTCTGTCTGGCAGCGACTGTCGCCGTGATCACGAGGCCATCAGGACCGACTGCCAGAATCCCTCCAGCAGACAGCCGCGCAGCCTCCGTGGCGATATCGTCAGCGGCAAGCGGGCAGTCAGGCTCGACGACCAGCACTCGGTAGTGAAGCTCGAGATCCTGGCAGGCCACCGCCCAGTCTGGAGCAAACCGGCCGACCGTGTCGCTGGTGGCGACCACGAGCAATGGTCCGGAAATGGCAGCAGTTTGAACTGCTGTCACAAAAGCCTGGGCTGCCGATGCATCTGGCATGGTTGATCCTGAGGAGCAACTGTCAGGGGTGCGGCTGCGAAGGAAACGGCCTGGCGGTTCGGAGGAAGTCAGCCGTTGGCACGAATGCTGAGGCAGGTCCGGCCGCAAGCTGAAGCGTCATTTCATCGCTGCCGATCTGGGTGAGGGTGAGCTGGGTTAAGCCGGCAGCGGAATCGGCATCACTGGCGTCTGTGAGAAGCCAGCCGGTTGTGGTGCGGAGCCAGCTCCACTCAGCCGTGCGGCCATCAGAGCAGAAGAGCCACGAACGAATTTCACCGCGTGACTCATCCCAGCCAATGTATTCCGTGATGCTTCTGCGGCGGGGTTTGGCCGGCTGCTGATTGGTGGTGTCATCGACCGGAAGGAGCGCCGGCACACCGGCGGCCAGCCGAGCGGCAGCCCCCGTGGGCTCGGGATCATCCGTGATGAGATGCCTTCGGATAAGAAAGGTACCGGCTTCATTCCAGTCACACTGGAGGCTTACCGTGACGCCATCACTGACGTCTTCCCACGAGCCACGCAACCAGTCGAGCTCGGCTAGACGGTCGTGAATGGTTGGTGTGGTTTGGGCAGCAGCCTCACGCACCGTTTCAATCAGCCAGCGATCTTCATGACGGACGAGCACTGCCGAGAATCGGCTGCGGGCAGGGTCGCGATCGGAGAAGCTCAGCTGCGAGACGCCATCGACGACGACAACGTCATCATCGATCGGCCGCACCGACTCGATGTCGAAGGCAATCGAGGCCTTCTGATGCGTTGCGAAGAGTCGATCGAAGACATGCTCGACGGCGTGGCGGCCTGTAGTGCGGCAGCCAGTATCGAGATCAAGATTTTCTCCTTCCAGAGCCCAGTGTGCAGCGAGCGCGACCGGATCATGACGGTTGAAGGCAGCAAGGTAATCAGCAAACGTAGTTCGGACCGCAGTGGCCACGGCGGGCAGAGCATCGGGTGTGGCCGGAAGTCGGCCTGGGGCAGCGGGATGATTGGCGAGGGGCAGTTCAGCGGCGACGGGAATAATGCCCGTTGAAACGGCCTGGCTGTTTTTCGCCGATGACTGGTCGAGCACGGCCATGCGAAAGGGAACCGCTGGCTGAATAATCACGGGGATTGGCCGGGACGGACGCAGGCTTTGGTGTTGCTGCTCAGGGCCAGACCGTCGCCCGTTGCTTGCTCGCGGCAAGTGTTCGTTGACCGGTCGATTGACGACCTGGCTACAGCCACTCAGGCCCATAATGAGCCAGCCGGCCAGCAGGCAGCCGGAAGTCTTCCACAGGCTTCCGCCGATACATGCCGCGGCACGTGGTTTCATGCTTCTGCTCATGCGACTCATGCGACCCCTCCTTGTGATGACCTGAGAGAGACACTGAGTTGACGCAGGAAGCGTCGACTCACAGTCCATCAGCCTATCGCGAGACGCATGATTTCGCCCAGCCCCGTCAAGGCATTAATAACGGTCAGCCGTCACGGCGGGGAAGTCAT
This sequence comes from Planctomycetia bacterium, assembly GCA_009919445.1. Lineage (GTDB taxonomy): Bacteria > Planctomycetota > Planctomycetia > Pirellulales > UBA1268 > UBA1268. The sequence goes on along the minus strand of RGBY01000048.1, from coordinate 5,604 downwards.
CAGTACGGAATGGGGTGAGGGGCAGCCCGGCAGCTGAAAACAGGTTGCAGACCGGATTGTCAGCCCAGGCATAGCGGACGGCAACCGGCTCGGTCACGGCATCGTTCCAGACCGCGATAGTGCCGTCGGGCAGAATCTTTGCCGAGGCGGGAAGAAAATTCTTGTCCTGCCCAGCAACGGTGAAGCCAATCGGCTCATGAACATCAAACGGTCGCCAGCTGTTGGCATTTGGCTGAACATGGTCAAAGGAGAGCACAATTTTGTTGCCCTGCTTCTCCATACTCTTTTGGCGACATCCTGCTTATTTTGCGGGTGGATATCTTTGCCTTCACCAATATCAATGATGACGGCCTCACCAGTGTTGGGGAGCTTGTCCATGGTCATGGTCTGGGCCTCACGGAGTTCCGCCCAGTCACTGTCGGCTGGTTTGGGCTGCTCTGCCCGGAAGTCAGCCAGTTGCACCCAGTAAAATGGAAAGTCACCCAGGCCCCATTCATTTCGCCAAGATTGGATCATGAAGGGGAAAAGATCCCGATACTGCATGGCCCGACTGGCATTCGATTCACCCTGATACCAGATAGCACCTCGGATGCCGTAGCCAATGGTTGGGGCGAGGACACCGCAATAGATGTTGCCAGGGCGAGCGTTGTCAGCCTCAACTTTTTCCCAGCGTTCCAGCAGCGGTTTGAATCGCTCGTCACCCGCGAGGAGTTGCCGGTTGATCCAGGCTTCACAGGCACTGCCTCCCCAGGCGTTGTTGATGAGGCCAACGGGAACATTGAGGGTCTGGTGGAGTTGGCGGCCAAACAAAAAGCCAACGGCTGAAAACCGACCGACTGTTTCGGGGGTGCAGGTAGTCCAGGCTCCATTGAAATTGTCTTGTGGTTCCTGCACACCCACCTGGGGCACAGAGATCAACCGAATCATCGGGAAATTCGCTGCCGCTTTCTCCAAATCAGCATCCCGCGCCCGGTCAATGCTCCACTGCATGTTGGACTGTCCCGAGCAGACCCAGACCTCACCGATGAGGACATCGTTGAAACTGACCGTGTTCTCACCCGAAACGGTGAGCGTGTGCGGGCCACCATACTCGTTGATGGCATCGAGATGGATCGACCAGCTGCCATCGTCACCAGCAGTGGTGGAGTGGCTCTGTCCGGCCAGCGAGACCGTGACATTTTCACCCGGCTTGGCCTTGCCCCAGACTTTGTTGCGGATGCCCTGCTGCAACACCATGTGGTCACCAAACAGGTTGTTGAGGCTGACGGCAGCCTGGATGGAGGCAGAGGGAAAGAAGGTGACCGCAGTCACCACCAAGGCACAGAGGCAGCGAAAAGACATCAACAAATCCTTCAGGGGAACAGTGGGGAGAGACGGTGGCGGCTGTCGGGAGATCATTACCCCAACGGCGTTCAGCAGTATGCACAAAATGTCCCTGCTCTAAAAAACTTATGCGGCCAGATCCTCCGGCAAATGCCAGGACGAGGAAAGGACGAAGGAGCGTTCGGCTTGGGTACGAGTGTGGCCATTGAGGCCCCGGGGCTCAGACGCTCTTGTGCCTCAGACGCTTCTGGGGCCTCAGGCTCTCCCGTGGATATAGTTTTCTGCCTCGCTCAAAGCCAGTTTGAGGCGGTCAGCCTGATGGGCATTGAGATCACCGATCGAGACGAGGCCGGCGATCTGTTGGGCCAGATCGAAGACTGGAAGGTGTCGGATTCGTTCCATCCGCATCAGTTCACTCACCTCTTCCAGCGGTGTGTCGACTGTGCAAGTGATCATTTCGCGAGTCATGACCGCTTCCAAACGGGTTCGTTCGGGCGATAGCCCCGCTGCCACGACCCGGCGGAGCACGTCCCGCTCGGTGAAGATGCCAACGAGATGGTCGCGTGAGGCCCCGTCTTTTACGACCAAAAGGGCGCCGATTCGTTCGGCGTTCATAAGCCGCGTTGCATCAAAAACGGTCGTCTCCGGGCTGGCCGTGAAGACCCGGTGGCTGGTTTTGGCGTCCAAGAGTTGACCAGCGGTAGCCATAGCAGAATCCTCCCCAGAAAGTCGTCAAAAGGCCGCTTTCCCAACGAAGTCGGCCCCCGCTCGAAAATTATACGCAAGGACAATGGCAGCCCGTTTCCCGTTGAGGCAGCGTCCTCTGGGTCGCGGGGAGCGGTTTCCTCTCGGTTCACCAAAAATGCAGCGGCTAGCTTTTGGCCAGAAAATGGCTGGCAGACGGCTGGAAAATGGCTCTGGGGAACGCCAGCAGTCGGTCACGGCTCCGGGAGGGAACTACAGGTTCATTACGCCTAAATGTCCACATTGCCGAACGGCTGACACGCTTGGACAGGCTGGCATCTTCCGGCTGAGAGAATGGCTCGCTACGGCGTTTCTTCCGGCCTGCTGCTGACGCACGGCGGCAAGGCCCATTGGCTGCGGGAGAAATTGTAGGAAAAAATCGCCGACTTCCTTGCATGGCCAGAAAGTCTGCCTATCCTAGCCAAATTAACAGGCGGCCGGGCGTGTCGGTCGTTGGTTGTGGGTGGTCAAAACGTTTCTGGCTCCTCAGGGGCCTGGTGGTCCCGTGGGGCAAAACGTTCGAGAGGCCGCTCGGTTTCCTGTGTCCTTAGTAAATCTCGGAGGCTTTTGTGATTCGCAATGTCGTGACCGGTTTCGCACCGGTGATTGCCATCCTCGCCACCTGCGTCAGTGCCTTTGCTGATTGCGGTTCATGCGAAGGTGGGAAGGGGGGTGCCTGCTGTGGCACCAAGACTGTTTGTCAGAGGCAGTATGTGACAGAGATGAAGACTGTCACCTGCACGGAGTACAAGAAGGAAACCCGTGAGAAGACCTATACGGTCATGAAGCAGGTTCCCCGAACTGAGGAGCGGACCCGCACCGTAACAGTGTGCGTGCCTGAGACTCGAACCAAGACCGTTGAGTACACGGTCAATAAGCAGGTAATGGAAACCAAGACCTGTGAATATCAGGTTCAGGTTCCCTACTGTGAAGAAGTTGAGCAGAAGTACACGGTGATGGTGCCAGTTACCGAGGAAAAGACTCGGACCTACACCGAGGAAGAAAAGACCTGCACCTATACGGTCAAGGTTCCTTACACCGAAGAGGTTGAAGAGACCTACACCGTGATGGTGCCTTACACTGAAAAGGTCGAGAAGACCCGAACGGTGCAGAAGCGGGTGCCGGTCACCACGACCAAGACGGTCAAGGTCTGCTGCGGTCACTGGGAAAACCAGATGGTCGAGATGCCTTCCTGTGGAACCGACGCCTGTGGTAATCCTTGCCCTCCGAAGATGTGCTGCAAGCGGGTGTGGGTGCCTGAGGTCAAGACGAAGGAAGTGCCTTGCACGACCTATGAGTGTGTGACTGAAGAGGTTCCCTACACTGTTTGCGTGACGAAGTGCCGTCAGGAAGAGCGGACCCGCAAGGTCTGCGTGCAGAAGTGCCGTGAAGAAGAGCGGACCCGCACCTACTGTGTCACCAAGTGCGTCCCGGAAGAGCGGACCCGCACCTACTGTGTCACCAAGTGCGTTCCGGAAGAGCGGACTTGCACGGTGAAGGTGCAGAAGTGCCGGCCGGAAGAGCGGACCTGCACCTACTGCGTCACCACCTGTGTTCCAGAGGAGCGGACCCGCACGGTGAAGGTGCAGAAGTGCCGCACTGAGACTCGGACTCGTGAGTACCAGGTCTGCAAGTGCGTGCCAGAGACGATGACCAAGGAAGTTTCCTACACGGTCATGGTTCCGCAGGAAAAGGAAGAAAAGTACACCGTCACGGTCTGTGACTGTGTGCCGGAGGAAAAGACCTGCACCTACGAGGTCTGCGTTCCGGTTCAGGTCACCAAGGAAGTGCCCGTCAAGAAGTGTGTCACGGTGCAGGTTGAAGTGCCCTGTGACTGCTGCGACAAGGGCTGCTGCTGTGGCGGTTGTGACGGCTGCTGCGACAGTGGTTGCAAGAAGGGCTGCCGCCGTAAGCGGTGCCGTCGTTGCTGCCGCTAAGCGGCCTATTTCGGCCTGAAATGGTCGATTTGGCTTGAATTTGCGGGTCGGTTGCCCTCACGGGTAGCCGGCCCGCTTTTTTTGCCCACACCGGAAAATTGACCGGGACCAAACCGGGGGGTAGTTCTTTACGTAGAGGGAACGTGGTCGAGTCCTGCGCCCACCGTCCGGTCCCAGTCTGTGGCAATCAGCGAAAACAAAAACCGATGAGCTTTCTGTACCGACTCTTTCAACGTTCTCAGCCGGCGGCACCGCGTCGCCGTCGCTCTTCCGGCACGGGGTGGGCACCTGAATCGCTCGAAACTGAGAGTGTCTACACGGTGATCATCACCAATAATGGCGAGGATGCTGCTGCCGGCACGCGGATTGTCGCACCACTGCCGACCGGTGTCGCCTCGGCAAGTTGGACAGCTCAGTTTTCTCCTGGAGCATCGGGAACCGCATCGGGTAGCAATGAGAGCGGCAACGCCGTCTTTACGGCGATCAATCTGCCCGCAGGTGGAACAGCTATCTTTACTGTGAACGCGGTGATTGCAGAGTCATCAGCTGCCGAGGTCACCTTTGAGGTAGAGGCCCGGGCAGGTCTTGGCGTGACAGATAGCGACCCCAATAACAATGCTGATGAAGATACGAATATCAAGTATCGCGCCGGTCAGTTTATTGGGCCTGCGTTGGTTGTTGGCAGTGATGTCGGCTTTCGTAGTGCCCCAACTGTCACGGTGATTGATCCAGTTACAGGAGAGGAGTTCAGTCAGTTTTTAGCGTTTGAAAGTGGCTTTCGTGGAGGCGTTCAGACGTTTACCGCAGATGTTGATCAAGATGGCGTTGCCGAGGTGATTGCTGCCTCAGGTCCCGGCAAAGGTGAGATTCGCGTCTTTGAACTTGACGGTACCGAGTTGACAGACTTCCGTCTGAAGCCCTTTGGGGATTCCTATTTTGCTGGCCTGTCAGTGGCCTTTGGTGACTATGACGGTGATGGCAGTGGCGATATTGCCGTTGGCAAGTCACGGGGGGCTGATGTCGCTGTTTTTGGCCTTGCGGCCGGCGGCACTGGCTGGGGAGCGGAGCCATTCCAAACGTTCCAGCCTTATGGAGGCAGTCACATCAATGGCGTCACGCTGGCGGCAGCTGACATCGGCGTGGTGGCTGGTGGAGTCATTCAGGATTCGACGGTGGCTGACGGACAGCATGAGCTTGTCGTCGGCACCGGAGCGGGCGTGAGTCGCTCAGTGCAGGTGATGAGCCTGGCTGGTAGCCCGACCGTGCTCCGACAGATTGCCCCCAGAGCCGCCTACGGGCTGACTGGTGTTGTCGTCGCTGCTGCCCGCTTCGATAGCGACGCTATTGACGACATTTTTGTCTCGGGTGGCCGGGGCAGTTCAGCGGTGACCGACGTCTTTTCTGGGCTGTTGCCAGCCGGTGGCAACGTGCTGCAGCAGTTTTCTGCCCCTGCCGACAGTGCTGGCACGAACGCTCGCAGTTTCGCTAGCGGGATTGATCTCGATGGTGACGGTCAGGTCGATCAGGTCTATAGCCTCTCTGGAACAGGCAGCAGCCGCGGTGTGGCAGTATTTGACCGGGCCGGCAGTCAGACCAACAC
>RGBY01000470.1 GCA_009919445.1 Planctomycetia bacterium | reverse complement strand
TGGCTGCGGGCGGGGTGACCGGGGGGAGCATGGCCGCAGCGATCGCGGCGACTGTTTGAGCATCAAAGGCCTCTTCGTCTTCGAGTTGCCGCCGGAGTGCTGTTCGTTCCGTGGCTTCCGCTGAGTCCAGGTAACGACGCAGTAGGTGCCGAACGCGGGCTGCTGAGAGGGCTAGTTTGAGGTTCCGCTGCGAGGCATCAGCGCCGGCCAGCCAGCCACTGAGGCCGAGAGCCAGCGTCTGCTCTGTCGGCAACTGCCCGTCACTACCGATTCTTTCATAGACGGCCAGACGGCCGAGAGTTGAGAAGGTCAGGTGGCTGCCGATCTCATTGACCAGTTCCGACGCCGACTTTTGATCACGGGCATCGGGGAGGCTGGCGGCCTGTTCACGAAGTTGACGAACGAGGCGGCCGGCCCGGTCAAGCCGGTCCTGGTAGTCATCTCGAATCTCGCGAACGGCTTGGAGTAGTTCCCCCGTGCCAGCCTCAGCTGGGAAATTTTCCAGCAGGCTGATCACAAGCCGGTCTTGTCCGGCCTTTTGCCGCAGGCGAATTTCGGCGAGCAGTTGCTCCGCCTCCAGGCCTGCAAGACTTTTCTGCTGTTCGCGAAGCACCGCCAGTCCTGGGAAGTCCTGGGCCACCTGTTCCAATTCGGCGCGGGCTTCGCGGTACCGTTCTGCCTCAATCAGGAGGCGGACGAATTGCAGGCGTTGGTCGATATCACTCCGATCGATTTGTCGCTCAATCACACTCCGGAGGATGCCCTGAGGGATTGATGACGTCGCCAGTCGCATATCGAGCCGGAATGGATGTTCGGTGGTGACCGCCTCGACAGCGGTCCAGCGTGGTGTGATTGCCGTGATGCCTTGCACGACATCAATCCGGCCGGACGCCGTGGCCAGGGAGAGGACTCGGCGACCGTATTCATCAAATGGCGTCGCACCGAGAATGCCACCGACCCCGGCAACCCGCCGGCCTCCATCGGGGATCCGTTGCGGAATATCAATTTGTTCCGGGTTGCGTCCCTCGGGCCCTTTGGCGGCGGCAATGACCCGGCGTTTGGGAACGAAGGTTCGTGTCAGGTCGTCGTCGCACATGAGGACGGTCGTTCCCGCCTCCTCCTGGGTCGTCGGATCGACGCTTACCCCCGGTAGCAACGCAAATTTGCCCGTCAGCGTGCGGCCGTCGTCGAGGCTCACGCGGTCAGCGGTGGCAGGCAGACAGGTGAGTCCAGCAACAAAGGCCAGGCCGACCGCATGGTTGAGCCGCCCCCCCCATCGGGCTGATGGGGGGAAACGCGAGGCCCGGTTTTGGAAGCAAATTCTCGGCATCAGCACGACGAACGAGGCCAAAGGCGGCGGAGGGTTTTTGGGCTCCCCGGTACAGTATCCTTGAAATCGTCCTCCATCGAGGAAATCATCACCTCTGGAGCGGCAAACGG
>RGBY01000469.1 GCA_009919445.1 Planctomycetia bacterium | reverse complement strand
CCGGTCTGCAACATGTATTCAGCAGCCGGCTTGCCGTTGACGCCCTTCCGGACTGACGATTTTCCAGCAATCACAGCGGGAAATCACTGACCAGTGACTGCCGGCTGCGGCAGTCTTTCAAAGCATTTTGCTAAAATCCGGCGGCTGAGGGTCGTTTCCTAAAACTGCTGTGGCTTTGCCACCGTGGCTGAGTCGTAAGAAAGGAGTCTGCGATGAAGTATTCTTTCAGCTGCTTCCCGGTTCTGGTGGCAGTCACCTGCTTTGGCTGCCAGTCAGCCACTGACCGTCCTGTCCCGAGCAGCTTTACAGCCAAGCCCATTGCGAAGCCGGCGGCGGCACCAGCAGCGATCCCGCGACCGTCACGGCCGGTTCCCGTCGTGATCAAGCCACCGGCGGGGCTCCAGCTGGAACTGCTTGAGCGGCGACTCAGCCGCGTCGAGTCGCAGCCGACAACCATCCGGCCTGTCGCTGCAGCATTGCCGCTAAACCAGAGCGGCAGTGCCGCCCCGCCGCGGCTGCTTGAGCCGACGCAGCCCGCTTCTGCGACCTGGGCAACTGAGATCAGGGCCACTCTGGCCAGCTATACCGCAGCATTCAACCGTCACGACCCGGTGACACTTGCCACCCACTGGACCACCGATGGAGAAAACCTTGACCTCGACACCGGTAGCCGGACCGTGGGCAGAGACGCCGTCGAGCAGGTCTTCGAGCACATCGTGACGCGGCTTGACCAGTAGCTTTTGTTTTTTGCGAGGAAGTTGGTTCCAATCTTCTCGTGCGCCACGATAATTGGTCAATACCTCCATCCATCCTTCAATATCATGAACGGGCGAAAAGCTGTATTGATAAGCGTTGGCTTCGGTGAAGTGGTTGTTGACTTCCTGTGGCATATACGGAGCAAGGAAATCTCCATTGGTTCGCGGTCGAACGTACCCGCTCTCTGGGTCGATCAACGAACGGTAAGCGGAGGAGCGTTGGTCGTAGGCCATGAAGGTGTTCCAATCCTCGAAGCGCTGTGCGGTCCATGCGATACACGCATCGTCGTAGGCATATTCCAGTGTCTTGCTCACAGATTCACTTTCGTCCTCAATACTGAGAAACCCATATTGTTGGTATTCCTCCAGACCAAAGACATCCATCTCTGCCGTGGCACGCATGGCTTCGATGGTCAGGGCGGTATCGGTGTGGTAGCCTTTGGTAATGGCATCGGCGAGCACACTCACGCTGTGGTAGCCGATCATACAATCGGTCTCATTACCGGCCAATTCCCATATCGGCAAACGCCCCCGCTGCTGATACATGTCTAGCATGCCGTAAATAAACTCCTGTGTACGCTCGGGTTGAGTAATGGTATACAATGGGTGCGCCGTTCTATAGGTATCCCAAAGACTGAACACGGTATAATGGCGGTTCACGGTATCGCGATAAATGATGTTATCC
>RGBY01000468.1 GCA_009919445.1 Planctomycetia bacterium | reverse complement strand
CATCACTCAGGGGTCGAGCGCCCGCATGACACCAGAAACCAAAACACTCCCTATTGATGCTGTCATCATCGGCCTCGTTGATGCCGTACGTGTCGAAGGGCACGAGGTCTTTAACCGCGACGCTGCCGACTGATGTGGTCAGCCCGCCAGCCATTCGTTTCCGACATCCCGATCCTACAACCCGATTAAGTTCTTATGAGTCAGCCTGCCAATCCCGACATCAATTCCATTGTTCGCCAGGTAATCGCCCAACTCCGGGCTGCCGGCGGTCCCGTCTCTGGCCCTGGCCGAGCCGGCCGCAACGGGATCTTCGCTACCGTCGATGAAGCAGTCGCCGCTGCCACCGATGCCTTTGAGCAGCTTGAGCAGGTTGGCATGGAAGGCCGTAAACGGGCCATCTCGCACATTCGCCGGATCGCCATCGAAGACGCCGAAGAACTCGGCCGCCTGGAATATGAAGAAACCGGCATCGGCCGCCTGGTGCACAAGATTGAGAAACTGCAGGTGCTCGGTGACCGGGTGCCCGGCGTCGAGTTCATGACCAGTGAGGTCTTCAGTGGTGACCACGGACTGGCCGTAATTGAGCACGCCCCCTTCGGTGTCATCGGTGCCATCACCCCCGTCACCCACTCGCTGCCGACAATTGCCTGCAATGCCATCAATATGATCGCATCAGGCAACACCGTCGTGGTCAACCCACATCCCAGTGGCCGACTGATCGCGATTGAGGGGGTCCGTCGCTTCAATCAGGCAATCCATCGAGACCTCGGCATCGACAATCTGATCTGCCTTGTCGCCGAACCGACTCTCGAGAGTGCCGGGGCCCTCTTCAACCACCGTGGCGTGAAACTGATCTGCGTCACAGGCGGGCCGGCTGTCGCCCGTGCCGCCCTGCAGTCGAGCAAGCGGGCAATCGTCGCTGGCCCGGGCAACCCACCAGTGGTCGTCGATGAAACGGCCGATCTCGACAACGCCGCCCGCTCGATCATCGCTGGGGCTGCCTATGACAACAATCTGCTCTGCATTGGTGAGAAGCAGGTCTTCGTGGTTGACGCTGTATTCGACCAGATGCTGGCTGCTATGGAACGAGCCGGTGGGCTCCGGCTTTCAGCCAGTCAGGTTGACCGGCTCACCGAGCGGGCCATTGTCATGGTGGGCGAGGGAGAGCACCGCCATCCGGCTCCCGCAAAGGAACTGCTCGGAAAAGATGCTGCCCTGCTCGCTGCTGCTGCCGGTGCCACCGGGCGGGACGACCTCGAACTCGTCTTCGGCGAAACCGACATTGATAACCCATTCGTGCCAACCGAGCAGATGATGCCCTTCCTGCCGTTCGTCCGCTGCCGCAATGCCGACGAGGCAATCCAGCGGGCCCACGAAAGTGAACATGGATTCCGTCACACGGCGGTCATTCACTCAAACAACGTCCGTAACATGACCCGC
>RGBY01000467.1 GCA_009919445.1 Planctomycetia bacterium | reverse complement strand
GCCGGATGGGCCACTTCATCGAGCCGGTCATGCGGCCGCTGGGCTTTGACTGGAAGATGTCGGCGGGCATCATTTCGGCCATCGCCGCTCGTGAAGTCATCATCTCTGCGTTGGCTACGATCTACAGCGTCGGCGACGTGGATGAGGACAGCCCCCTCTTGCGAGAGCAACTGAAGGCGGATACGTACGAGGATGGATCTCCGGTATACACGCCGCTCGTTGCCGTAAGCCTGCTGGTATTCTTCGTGCTGGCCCTGCAGTGCATGAGCACGCTGGCCATTGCACGACGGGAGACCAATTCGTGGAAGTGGCCCGCGGTCATGTGGCTCTACATGACGGGTCTTGCCTATCTCTTCTCCCTCATCATTTACCAGGGAGGACAGGCCCTCGGCTGGGGGTAAGCGATCCGGGCGCCTCAGCGGCTGGGGCCCCTGAGTGCTCTTGGCACCTCAGTGATCGTGGTTCATCCCATCATGATCCATCCCGCTGTGGTCCATGCCGCCTTCGCCATAACCACGCAGCTCCTGATACATGTGACGCTGGTGCATGCTCAGTAGCGGCGTCATCTTCAGATGGGTATTCAGGTGAGCGGCCCGCAGCCTGCCCTCCACCTCTCCGATTCGGGCTGTCAGGTCCAGGATGCCTTCTGCAGTCGCTTGACCGGAAGCAAAGGCTGCATCCAGGTCGGTTTCGAGGGCGATCAGTTGCCGTCCCAGGGCCACCGCTTCTGACTGCATGGCGGCAAAAAGGGCTTCGGTCTGCTGCCGCTGCTCGGCGGTCAGAGCCAGTTCATCAGCCAGTTCCAGCACATGCTTTGGACCCGGGAAGCCGTTCAGTTCGGCTGCCATGGCATAGCCCATGCCGGCACCCGAGAGCAAGCCATCGATATCGCCATCCGAGAGGGCCTTGATATCCCTTTCCTGCATACCGGCATAGGGCGAAGCGTGGTTGTGTTCCTGGGCGCGGGCCGCTGTGGTCATTGTCAGCAGCAGCAAGAAAAGCAGAAGGCGCATGGCAGTATCGAGAGGGGAGATCAATGCAATGATGGGCGTCATCCCAGTTGCCAACGCAACGGGGCGCCACCGCGAAGAAGATCGGCCTGTAATGCTTCCAGGTGGCTGGCGGATCCATGGATGGCAGGAGGGAGCTCGCCGCTTTTCGTGCACAGGGCAGCCAGGGCTCCTGCCGCCTCTCCGATGCTCCACTCCACCGGGTGAAGACGATAGCATCCATTGGTGACATGGGTGGTACCGATGTTCTTCGAGGCCGCCACGAGGTTGTCGATGCGGATGGGAAGCAGGGCACCAAGAGGAATTTCGAATGGAAGCGAGGCCACGTCGATGTAATTGTCGCCACCCGTGGATGGATGCAGGTCGATACGGTAGTGCCCCACACCCACGCTGTCGGGAAAGTGCTCGGCTTCGCTCAGCCCTACGCTGG
>RGBY01000466.1 GCA_009919445.1 Planctomycetia bacterium | reverse complement strand
ACGGTTGCCCAAAGCGTCACGTCAGACGGACAAGAGCATGAGTGAGAGGCTCAGTCTAATGACCTGAAGGTGACATTTCGCCATCGGACTGAATAGGGGCCGGTGCCGGGTTTGATGCGATGTACCTGAAAGCCAATATGTCCCTTGGGATCGTGTGGCTGGCGGAAATCTGCAGTCGGAACGTCATTCACCCAGCTGCGATAATGATCGCCCTCTACAAGAATGCGATAAGCATTCCACTCACCTTTTTTATACGCATTACGAGCTTCGTCTGTCCGGACGCCTTGTGTCTCGGTAAGCGTGCTCCACCAGTTCCGCCGGCGGGCCTCGTCCCAGAAGTCACCAGCCGTTCCATCTATAGCAATCTCACACTGAGGTCCATAAAGCTGGCCAGGTGCGAGCGGTTCTTTTCGGGTAGCGCTGGGTGGAACATCTCCTGCAGCAGCGAGATGGCTGCGAACCTGTACGCCAGAGTTCAGTTTTTCGTCAGTGAAAACCTCAAACAGAAGCTCAAAGTCACCCACGGGCTCGGCAGTTGCAAGGAAAGTGTTTGGGCTGTCGTCAGCAGTAGTTCCGATCAGTATGCCATTGTGGATCTCGAACGTCGCAGTGCCGCTCACAACCTTGAAGCCGTCGTACGTCCCATCCGCAAACCAGCGTGTCCAGTCGGGTGTCTTCGTCTGTGCCTGCGTAGTTCCGAGGTGACACCCAATGAACGCAATAAGCACCATGACGATTCCATGTTGCGTATTCTGCAGAAATGTCTTTTTGCTTTTCTGGCTTAAAGAGCAGGTGTTGAAGTGACTGGTGAATAGCATGGCGACCTCCAGGGGAACCTCGACTATGTGATTCTTCGTCTTTTCCCACCAGTGTCAGTTGCGACACCCACGGCCAACGTCTTTGACGTTACCTTGGAGGGGGTAGGCATCGTTTACGCTCGGTAAAAATAGATCTACATCGTGAAAGCACAAGAAGGTTACAGATGCGACACTCGGCTAACCGCTTGTCGGTCCACCAAGCCATATTTGATTGCTAGGTCTCGGCGACTCGGGGGGGCGTTGAGTTCACTCTCTGAAACGGCCGAGGCGAACACGTAATTGAATGAACGGCAAGGGATGGCGAAGGTAACAATGGAGAGATTTTCACTGTTTATTGCATTCTGCGGAAGGAAAGGAACCAGCCAAGTTGTCCCCGTGCTGGCCCTTTTGGTGATGGCCACAATCCAACTCCTTCCTGCTCAAGCGGCAGAAAAAGCCCCAAGGATTCATTTCAATGTGCTGCGTTTGCATGTAGGGACGGATCAGCCCCTCTCCATCAACGCCAGTGACCCGGATGGCACGATCCGCGAAATCCGTGTCCGTCTCATGGAGAAGGTCTCCGGTAGTAGCGACTACAGCATGGTGTGGGAAAAAGCCGCATTTGGGCAGGAGCAGTTTGTCATTAATGATGCCCCATTAGCCGATC
>RGBY01000465.1 GCA_009919445.1 Planctomycetia bacterium | reverse complement strand
AAAAGTGGGGGGACACCGCAGTGACTGCACAATGAACAGCCGCTGCCCACAGAGAATGCACTCAATCACCGACGGATAGGCAGTGGCTTAGCCCCAGGTTCTGTTTTTCTGCTGATTCTGCCTGCCGTGATTGTGCCGAAAGAAAAGCTGCCCAGTGGCACGGCATGTGCAACTGATTCGATTCGTTCGAGGATGACCCGGCTGGCTGTCGCCTGCAGCCTTTTCGGGCCTTCCGACAACAGGGATGGATTCAAACGAAAGGAGGTGGCAGTCTCAAACACTTCCAATACTGCTGACCGGAAACGTTGAATCAGTTCCCCTTCACGGGGAACAGCGTTGGGAAACGCAACCGAGATGAGGGTCCCCATCGGCACCTCCGGTGGGGACCCTTTTTTTTCATGGGTGGCTAGGGCTTACTCGTACTGCCGCAGCAACTCCGTCGGTTCGCCCGTCTCGCCTTCGATCAAGACGTCGATCTTGCCGGTTTCGATGCGGTAGAGCCAGCCATGGATCCGCAATTCGGCCCCCTGGCGACGCAGTTCTCGAATCAGTCCCAGCCGATTGAGGTGTCCAAGCTGTGAACGAACGTTTTCCATTGCCAGGAGGTCGAGTTTTTCGACAGCGTCCATTCCCCGCGCTGCCGCAATCCGGTCAGACCGCTCTTTCGCACCGGCGGCCATGCAGAGCCAATCGGCGATGCAGTATTCATCGACGCCTTTTTCGACCGCTTCAATTCCTCCACATCGTGTGTGGCCACAGACGATCACGTCCTTGATCTTCAGATGCAGCAACCCGTACTCCAGGACTGCCATCAGACCAGGATCGTTGTAGGAGACGATATTGGCAATGTTGCGATGAACGAACATGGTGCCTGGCCGCGACCCGGTGATGATGTCTTCACTCACCCGTGAGTCAGCACAGCCGATCCAGATCACTTTGGGGTGCTGCTCAACCGCTATGTGCTGGTAGTAATCGGCGTGCGTCCGGAACTCACCCGCGACAAACCGGGCATTTTGTTCAAGTAGGCTTCGGGGCATCTCGTCTCTCACAACACGTTTTTCAGGGGCTGGTCTGGCCTCCACCAGCCGCCGAAACAGAATCTACCCTCTAGCGGCCGGTCGACTCCATGCCCTGAACCGGCCCGGGACATTACAATCTCGAAAGGTTGCCGGCCGCCGTGCGGCCCAGCTCGGAATCGCGGCCCGGTGCGGTGGCGGCTTCCAACGACCGCTCACCGTTTCTCCCGGCCCTCACATCGCATGAACCCCGCCTTCTGGCTTGAACACTGGCAGGCGATCCTCACCGCGGGCGTGGTCGCTGCCACCCTGCTGGCATTGTTGCTGGGCCGCCGCGCTCCCGACATGGCGATGATCGGTGCAGTGGTCGTGCTGCTTGCGTTCGGTGTGCTGACCCCCGCAGAGGCTCTGGCCGGCATGAGCAACGAGGGCATGCTGACAGTAGCCGCCCTG
>RGBY01000464.1 GCA_009919445.1 Planctomycetia bacterium | reverse complement strand
TGCCGTGAGGTGCCGACGGTGGTCGAAGCGATCAGAATGCTACGGGTCCGTGGAGCACCGGCCATCGGCATTGCAGGGGGATATGGAATGGTACTGGCAGCTGCTGAAGCAAGCCGGCAGGCTCTGTCAGCATACGAAGCGATTGCCCATATCCGCATGCGGGCCGAGGAATTGGCCACCGCTAGGCCAACGGCTGTCAATTTACAGTGGGCTGTTGATAGGCTGCTGAGCCTTGTTGACACGGCGAGTGATGCAACCGCCATCGACCTTTTGGCCACCAGCCTGCTGAATGAGGCCCGCCTGATTCACGAAGAAGACCGCGAACTCTGTGCGGCAATCGGACGGTTCGGGGCTGAAATTCTGCCTGAAGGCGACGTCCTCACGCACTGCAACACCGGCAGCTTGGCAACCGGGGGTGACGGCACGGCCCTTGGCGTCATCGTCACCGCCTGGCAGCAGGGACGACGCTTCCGGGTCTATGCCGATGAAACCCGACCACTGCTGCAGGGAGCCCGGCTGACCGCCTGGGAACTGGTCCAGCGACAGATTCCAGTGACGGTACTGGTGGATGGTGCAGCCGCGCACCTGCTCAGGACCGGCCAAATTGGCTGCTGCATCGTCGGGGCCGACCGGATCACCGCCAATGGTGACACCGCCAACAAAATCGGAACCTATGGTCTGGCCGTAGCGGCTCGGGCCCATGGCCTTTGTGGCTGCCCCGTCAAGCAGCTTTGACCTCTCGTTGCCGACCGGCGCAACAATTCCGATCGAACAGCGGGCGGCAGAGGAGGTACTCAGGCCCCTCGGGGTGCAGGCAGCACCAGCGGCCGCGGAGGCATTCAACCCAGCTTTTGATGTCACGCCGGCTGAATGGATCACAGCAATCATCACCGAACGGGGTATTATTCAGGATGTCAGTCCGGACACGGTTGCCGCAGTCCTCGCTGGCTGACAGTTTTTGTCGTTGCCAACGCAGTCACACTCGATTCCGCCTTGTTCACGCCATATGCCCGCCTCCCTGCCTCAGGTCGTGATTGTCGGCCGTCCTAATGTCGGCAAATCGAGCCTTTTCAACTGGCTTTCACAACGGCGGATCGCCATCGAAGATCCGACCGCCGGCGTGACCCGAGACAGGCTTACGCAGCGACTTGACCTTGATGGCCGAGTCATTGACCTCGTTGATACCGGTGGCATGGGGTTTGACGATCCCGACGGCCTCACCGAGCAGATTGACATGCAGATTGAGGCGGGTCTGGCCACTGCTGGAGTGGTGATCTTTGTGGTTGATATCAGGGCAGGTCTTGTTCCAGCTGATGAAGAGGTGGCGACAAGGCTACGAGCAGCCGGGGCGACAGTGCTGCTGGTGGCTAATAAGTCCGATGATGAAAAATTTGATCTTGCTGCCCACGAATTTGACCGGCTCGGTTTCGGTCCACCGCTGGTGACCAGCACGAAACAGAACCGGAACC
>RGBY01000463.1 GCA_009919445.1 Planctomycetia bacterium | reverse complement strand
CTGCAGCCAGCCACCATCCAAGTGCTGGGCATTCCGCAGGTTGACACGGCAGAAGCCGTCGTTGTGCAGGTAAACAAAGCCAACGGAGTAAACATCACGCACTGGACATACGATCAAAACCAATGGAAGCCAGTGCAACTGCTCGCAACCCTGCATGGAATCGTGGGCAACATTAGCCTGCACCGTATCTCGGATGAGATAACCGTACGAGGTGGCGAAGAAGGTACCGTGATCGCCCAGTTCCAGGGGCTGAGGCCCTCCCAATTATCCGGCCGCTGGGGAATTCGTTGGCAGAGCGTCAACATCGTACCGGAGTCAACGCCGCTTGTAGATCCACACAGCCAGCCTCCACGGCGGCCGGAAGTCACGCTTCACGTCGCGGCTCGCAAATTGGCCGTCTTCATTGACTTCACGAATAGTGTTCCAACCAATGAACAGTCTCTGCAAGTGCTGGCGACCCGGCTTGGCGGGTGCGGTCAGCAGCTGGTGTCCGAGGTGATCCTGGCCACCGTAACGGAGCATCATGGAAATACGACAGGAATTTCCAGCCGGATGTATGAATGGGAATCCCTCGATGCCGAGACGGCAACCCGTGCACTCGCCTACGCAGGCTACCCGGTCATCGTCGACCACCCGGCACTTGTCCCCGATGACGGCATTCGCCATTTCACAGACTGCAACCTCTGGGTTTTTCTCACCCCCCCGGCCGCGGGCATCATCCTTCCACTCCGCCCGTTCGTCGTGGTTATGCCGTTCCAGCCTGAAGCGGTCTCCCAATTGCTGCTGGCAGCACCATTCAGGACCAATCTTCGCAATGCTGTAAAAATCATTGTTTTCGAGGCCAGCATCATGGAAGTGCTCGTGGGAGAACTCGGAATCGCGCATGAAAAGATAAGTATCATCGAACACACTCCATCCTGTCAGTCGGACTCTGTCGAAGAGATCACTGCTGAACTGGTCGATATCTTGGGCACTCTCCTGGTGTCGAGCCCGTGAAAAAAATTGGTATTTATCTTGGCTACCCGCCAGGAACTGTCTTTTCAGGTGAGGGACTTGGTCGGGTCCTGGTGGCACTCCTGCAGGGAGCCAGTGAAACCGGTCGGGTGCAGTTCGTCATCGCTTGTCCAAGTTGGAGCCGGGATCCACTCAGTCAGCTCCTCCGCGAGGCGGGCGTTGCCACATCAGCAGTCGCGTTTCTCAGCCCGGCTGGCCGGCCGGCCCTGTTCCGGCTCGCGGATTGGCTGCAACATCGGCGGCTTGAAAAGCGGAAAAGGCTTACTGGCCGCAAGAAACGCCACCCGGTTGATTCGATCCCAAAGCCAAACATTCCCCGGGCTATCATCGGGACGATACTCAGTTCACGTGCCGGTGGACCACTTGCGGTACTTATCTGTCTAACGCTGCCACTGCTGGGAGTGGGCTGGATCATCCAGGGTGGTCTCTCGCTGCTTAAAAGACTGTGGCGGCGG
>RGBY01000462.1 GCA_009919445.1 Planctomycetia bacterium | reverse complement strand
GAGCAGGCCGCCAGAATGCAGCTGACGCAGGCGCGGGCCCGCACCGGCAGGGCCGTGGTGGCCACCGACATCCTGGCCGTTGGGGTGGCCGCCGCCGTGCTGGGGCTCACGCTGGCAGGCTTCGGCCTGAGCCTCACGGAAAAGCCCGGGGGCATCGTGCTCGGCTTTGTTTTATTGCTGGCACTGACCAATCTGCTGGCGACATTTTTCGCCACCCGAGTCTGGAAGCTGGCCGGACTGGGGCTTGCCTTCGCGGTGACGGTCGCCGTCGCCTACTTCACCGGCTTTGAAATTATCGACCACCTGCTCGCCGCCACCATGTCGCGGCGGCCAATCGATCGCTCACCGCTCGATCTGACTGTACGAATCGTGGCCGTAACAAGCTTTGTGGTCATTTTTATTGTCCAGAACTTCATCCAGAGTTTCGCTCACCTGCCCTGGGTGCAGGTCTTCTACGTCCATGCCAACAACGGCTTTTACCTCGACATCCCGTTCCGCCGGATCACCGGCTGGTTCTACGGGCAGCCAGCTGCCGTCTCCTGATCAGGCACGCCTTCGCTTCTCCGCTTTTCCCTCCCTGCAGGATGCAGATGAACAACGCCACCCCGCCAGAACAAGCTGCTGCCAATGGTGCCGCAGGCAGACTCACCACCGAGCAACTGGTGCCCCATCTGGCCGCGCTCGAGGCGGTTGTCCCGCCACTCTGGCCGCTGGCTGACTATGTGGCGGTCAATCCCTTTCTCGGACTCGCCGACCGGCCCTTTTTGGTGGCCCGTCAGCTCCTGGCTGATGTCCGCGTCTGCGACATCCTGCCGACAGCCGACTGGTTTCGTCAGCGGCTGACCACTGAGGCAATCACACCGGCCGATCTCGAGACCGCACTGGCAGAATGCTGCGAGGAACATCCTGACTGGTTTGGGGGACTTACCGTTGCCAACTGCCTGGAGCTTCTGAACGAAGATCCCGCGGATCCGAACGCTGAACGGCGGTACCGCACGGTGTCGGAGCGGGTCGATGAGCAACTGGGCACCCGCTGGAACAGTCACATCATCACTGACATTTCGCGGCACTGCGCTGCCCAATTTGACCAAGGCCAGGCCAGCTGGAAGAGCCCCTGGCTGGGCCTTCCTCTTTATGAAGCCTGGCAGCAGCGGGCCCAGCACAGCCGCCGGCTCGACCAGCTCGGCATTCGTGGATTCCGGCAACTCGTCGCTGCCCTCCCGCACGACCCACTTGAGGCAATCGCAGATCTACTGGTCAGGCTGGCAATTCCCGAGGCTCACGTCGAGCGGTTTTTACTAGCCGAACTGTTCTCAGTTGCCGGCTGGGCCTCCTTCATCCGCTATCTGGGCTGGCATGCCGAGGAGCCACCACCGGTTGCCGATGACCTGACCGGCCTGCTCGCCATCCGGCTGGCCTGTGATGTTGCGTTGGCTGAGTCGACTGGTCTGTCCGCTCTGCCACAGGGGC
>RGBY01000461.1 GCA_009919445.1 Planctomycetia bacterium | reverse complement strand
CCCGCCGATCTCACCATCGAGGTCGATGTCGATGCCAAAGGCGATCTCATCGTCCCAAAGCTGTGCCTGTCCAGCAGGGTCAACGACGCTGTTTTCGCTGATGTCTGCCACCTGCTGCCACTGGGCATCGAAGGCAAACGTCGTGTAGGTCTCGCCTTCAGGCTGCCGAAGCAGCATCTGGTTCGTACCGTCAATCGTTTCAGCCGCAATCGCCGGCCAGACGTACTGGGCCCCGGAACCATCAGGCCACCCCATCACCGTCGCGACCCCACCAAAGGCAATGGCCGTTTCATTGGCATAGAGAATGCCAAGGGTATCGCGGCTGAGTGTGATACTGCCGATTGACTCAATCACCTTTCTGAGCAGTTCCTGCTGCGACCCGTTGGCGTCTCCAGCGGGGGTGAGACTGCCTCGGGCAGCAGGCGTAAGGGACTGGGTTCCAGCGTTCCCCAAGCCTTCAAACACACCATAGAGCGCCCAGGCATCATCTGCCCGCAGTCGGTGCTTTGGTACCGTGTCCTGATCTTGCTTGAGCAGCACCGCCGGCCCCTGGGCGGTTTCATCAGCCGCCAGCACCGCCCAGCGGTTCAGGAACCGCTCGGTCACGTCGCCACCCTCGTAGGCGAGTCGCGTGTTGCCGGCATAGAGGGCCCCGCCAGTATTTCTGCTGAGCACCACTACGCCATCGGTTTCAATGGGTGTCAGGGCAGCAAACCCACCGCCAACAGGCTGAGAGTCGATGAGGCCTTCATTGAGTGCCGCTGTCTGAATTGCCACCTCGGTCGCACCGGTCAACCCGGTGACGGTAAACGGCAGACTGGCCAGTTCTTCATTGGTCGGCAGCGGTGTGCCGGAGGCTACTGCCAGTTTCAACTGCCCGGGGGCAATGAGGTTGGACACCACGGACACGCTATCCGGATGGCGTGCCCGAATAGCAGCCGGGTCGATCGACAACGCTGCCGGGTCGAACGTAACAACGGCATCGAGCGAAAGCATGCCCTGGCCAGACCCGGTAATTTCCAGCGGCAAGGAGAGCGTCGTGCCGGGCAGCACATCGCGGCTGCCGAGCACCACCCGGGTTGGCTCAGACAGGCTGCCGAAGGCTGGGAAACCAGAAGACTGTGCTGCGTAACTTGTCGCCCCCGCGACCTCCTGATCAGCGACCAGATTGGTTGCTCGCCAGTTACCCGAGACATCGCCAAGCAGAATACCGACAAAGTCTTGGCCGGTCAGGTCACCTGCGTCGGCGCTGACCGTGCGGGTTTCGGGCTCAAACACCCAGTCGGAGGTTTGATTGGGAAAATACCCCGAGATCAGCCCGACCGACTTGGCCAGAATGCGGGCTGCGTCCATCAGGGTCACCTGATTGTTGCCGTCAGTATCGGCAGCCACCTGCTGCTGTTCACTCAGCGTCCGCAGGCCGACATCATGCTGTAGCACGAGCGCGGCATCGTAGGCCGAAATGGCCTC
>RGBY01000047.1 GCA_009919445.1 Planctomycetia bacterium | reverse complement strand
ATGCCAGCCGCAAAGGGGACGGTTGCTCCGGAGGATATCTGGCACATCGTCAACTATGTCCGCTCGTTGCCCTATGATTTCAATGGAACCCTTGGTGTTGATCGGCCCATGGCGGCCCGTGATCGCCTGTAATTTCTGTCAAGAGAAGCCAGTACCACGAGTTCTGGAGAACGTGAGATGAAACGCCTTTCAGCGCTATTCTGGAGCCTGCTGTTTCTGGCTGTACCCGTGTTGGGTGTGGCGACCTTTGCAGTGGCTCCCGCCTATGACATTTGGTTGCCAAAAGATGTTTCGGAGCATGGGCCGGCCGTTGACGGGCTGTTCTATTTCATCCTTTGGCTGACGGGGGCGGTTTTTATCGCAACCGAAGGCGTGCTTTTTTGGTTTATCTGGAAATACGATGAGTCAAAATCGAACGGCGGCGTGAAGTATGTCCACGGCAGCCACACGCTTGAAGTGGTGTGGACGATCATTCCAGCAGCAGTGTTGTTGTTCATCTCAATTTATCAGATGAATACCTGGGCAGACGTGAAGATGCGACGGCCCGATATGGCGCCGACGGTCGAGGTGATCGGGAGGCAGTTTGAGTGGCGACTGCGGTATCCGGGTAAAGATGGGATGCTCGGTACGCCGGATGACCTCCATCTCGTCAATGACCTGCATCTTCCGATTGACGAAGATGTGTTGATTCAGCTGAAGAGCATGGACGTGCTGCACAGCTTTTTTCTGCCGAATGTCCGTATCAAGCAAGATGCTGTTCCCGGCATGAAGATTCCCGTCTGGTTCAAGGCTCGTGAGGAGGGCGTCTTTGACATTGTCTGCGCCGAACTCTGCGGCTGGGGGCATTACAAGATGAAGGGGCGAGTGACTTTTGAGACACGAGAGTCATTCGATCGTTGGCTTGAGCAGAAATACGCCGAGCAGGAAGCGACCCAGCCGGCTGACTCAGAGTCAGCTGCGGTGGCCAAACTCAGCCCGGCGTCCCTGCTTGCTCGCCGGTAGCGACAACGCGCGAGAGATGGTGATTCACTGACTATTGGATTGGGTTGAGAGCACGAAAACGACACAACGATTTCTCCGGGCTTCGGAACAGGGGGCTTGGAGCAGATGTTTTGAGAGCCTGGCGAAGCGACGCCTTTTTCTGTGAGGGTACTGATGAGCACTGCAGACACCACTGCCGCTGGCATTGAGCATGGAACGCATGTTTCGGAAACGGCGGCCCATCCGCAGCCGTCGCCGTCCAAGGGAAGCTTGTCGACCTTTTTGTCGACATATGTCTTTTCGAAAGACCACAAGGTTATTGGCCTGCAGTTTCTGTTCTCGACCCTGCTGTGGTTTCTCGTGGGGGGATTGTTGGCGTTAGCCGTTCGCTGGCAGGTGGCCTGGCCCTGGTCGGATGTGCCGGTCCTTGGCAAGTTGTTTGCCCAGCAGGGCGGGCAAATGTCGCCAGAGTTCTACACCATGCTCTTTACGATGCACGCCACCGTCATGATCTTTCTGGTGATCATTCCGGTTTTGGCTGGTGCGTTTGGGAACTTTCTGATCCCGTTGATGATCGGGGCGGATGATATGGCATTCCCGACACTCAACATGCTCAGTTACTGGTTTATGTGGCCGGCCTTTGCCGCCTTCAGTGCGAGTTTCTTTGTCGAGGGTGGAGCGGCGTCGAGTGGGTGGACGAGTTACCCCACCCTGGCCACGAATGTAAATGCGGCTCCAGGCAGTGGCTGGGGGCAGACGCTCTGGCTGGTCGGCCTGACCTTCGTCGGCGTGTCATCAATGCTCGGAAGCGTCAACTACATGACCACGATTATCCTGATGCGTGCACCGGGGATGACGATGTTTCGTCTGCCGATGACCATTTGGGCGATGTTCATCACGGCGGTACTCCAGGCGTTCGCCTTGCCTGTGCTCACTGCTGCCGGCTTCATGCAGTTGTTCGACCGGACACTCGGTACGGGCTTCTTCACGCCGGAGGGGAATATCGTCAACAACGCAGTTGCGACCGCTGGTGGTGGGCAGCCACTGCTTTGGCAGCACCTGTTCTGGTTCTACAGCCACCCGGCCGTCTACATCATGATTTTGCCGGCGATGGGCATGGTCTCAGACATTCTCACCTGCTTCGCCCGGAAGCCATTGTTCGGTTACCGTCCGATGGTTTACTCGGTTGCGGGCATTGCCGGGCTTGGCTTCATCGTCTGGGGTCACCACATGTTTATGTCGGGGATGAACCCGGCTCTTGGTGTCACTTTCATGGTGTCAACAATGATGATTGCCCTGCCAAGTGCGGTGAAGACCTTTAATTGGCTGGGGACGATTTGGGGTGGCAAGATTCAGTTCACCACGTCGATGCTCTTCGCCCTCTCGTTTGTCTCGATGTTCATCATCGGTGGGCTGTCCGGCATCTTTATGGCAGCGACCCCGGTAGACATTTTCATTCACGACACCTACTTCATCGTGGCGCACTTCCATTACGTCCTCTTTGCAGGGACCGCGATGGGTGTCTGGGCAGCAATTTACTTCTGGTTCCCGAAGATGTTCGGGCGGACGATGAATGAGTTTTGGGGGAAGGTCCATTTCTTCCTCACCTTCATCTTCCTGAACGGCACGTTTTTTACGATGCACATCCTCGGAGCGGTTGGGTTCCCTCGTCGGCTTGCTGATGCCTATCACTATGAAACGTTCCATCATCTCCAGCCACTCAATGCGTTTATGACGTATTGTGCGATTGGGATGGTTGCCACCCAGATCATTTTTGCTGTGAACTTTTTCTGGAGCATGTTCTTTGGCCCGGTCGCTGGTCGAAACCCGTGGAATGCCAACACGCTTGAGTGGACGGCACCAAGCCCGCCCGGCCACGGTAATTTTGACTACCAGCCGGTTGTTTACCGTGGTCCCTACGAGTATTCGGTGCCTGGTGTTGAGCAGGATCATCTGATGCAGACTGATCCCCCTCATCCTGCTGCCGCAGCGGCAGCAGCTGCGGCCCACTAAGGTTGATTGGCCGCCAGTTGGGCCGGCCGCGGGAAGACACACCATGTCCGCATTGCAATCCACAGTCACAACGAATGCCCGTGCGGGTAACTGGGCGCACTGGGTGGCTTGTTGCCTCGTGGCTGTTACGGGCGTGCTCCTTGGGTTCGGCGCGATGGTGACCACCTATGAGGCGGCGATGGCCGTTCCCGACTGGCCAGCAACATATGGTCACAACATGTTTTTGTTCCCGTGGGCGGAGTGGCTGTACGGCCCGTGGGATCTGTTCCTTGAGCACGGCCACAGGATGCTAGGAGCGTTGGTTGGATTCATGACGCTCGTCTTGGTGGCATCGATCTGGCGGACAGGGCAGCCGACTGTCGTGAAGGCTTTGGCAGGAGCGGCAGTGCTGCTCGTGCTTGTGCAGGGTTTGTTGGGTGGGCTTCGAGTGTTGCTTGACGACAAGACGGTCGCCAAAGTGCATGCCTGCACAGGCCCTCTGTTTTTTGCGGTTGCTGTCGCCATCGCGACGCTCACTTCACGATGGGCCTCCCGGACGGCTTCCCGAACAGATCATCGATTGACCAGTCAAGGCTGGCTGGCGGCCGGTCTGATGGTGGCTGCCTACGTGCAACTGGTGGCCGGTGCCCAGCTGCGGCACCTAGATGCATCCGTTGGCCCTACGACATTTCGCTGGTTGGTTGTCCTCCATCTTCTCGGCGCAGCAGTCGTGACGCTGCTAAGCCTGCTGGCAGCTGCGTCTGCGTTTGGTTGGTTGGGGCAGGGCAGCGCTGGTTCATGCGTAGCCCAACGTCGCTGGTCAGCTGGTCTGGTTGCCCTGATTGCCGGTCAACTTGGCCTGGGGTGTGCCGCCTGGATTGTCAGCTGGGGGTTGCCGTTGGGGTTGTTGCCCGATGCCGTAGCTTCAGCCTTCCCTGAGCCATCCGGCGTGGTCGTGGCGCGAAGCGGGTTTTCGGCTTTGATTGTCACCGGCCACGTCTTATTAGGCATGATGATTCTGGCTGCAAGTGTTGTGCTTTGCCTTGTGAGCGGTGGTCTGCCTCGGCCTGTGGCAGTGCAATTAGCCTCTGGACGGAGGGTGCTTGCATGAGCCGTTTGACAACCTCTGGACAGCCACTTCCTGGCGGGATGCTGGCAGCGGTTTCAGCCGACATGCCTGCCATCACCAACAGTCGGGTGGTGCGTCTTGCTGATGTGTCTCAACTGGTTCGTCCGCGAATTGCACTGATGGTGCTGGTGACTGTCTTTGCGGCAATCTGGTTGACCGCCCAGCCAGTCGGGATGAGCGGGATTAGTTGGTTGGCAGTTGCGGGCGTGCTTGTTGGAACGGCGCTTGTCGCAGCAAGTTCGAGCATTGCCAATCAGATTCTCGAGCGAGACTCTGACCGACTGATGGCACGAACAGCGTCGCGGCCCGTGGCTGCGGGCCGGCTTTCCGTGAGCAGGGCGTGGCTTGTGACTGTTTTGAGCCTGCTGGTAGGAGCAGCGGTGGTCTGGGGCTTTGGTGGCCCAGCGGCCATGCTCGCTGCTGTCGCGACCTGGGTGCTCTATGTTGCTGTCTATACGCCGCTGAAGCAGCGGACTCCGCTCAACACGGCCGTGGGAGCCGTCGCTGGTGGGCTGCCTGTCGCGATCGGCTGGTTTGCTGCAGACGGCCCGGCACGGTTAGCAGCCGGAGACATGGTTGGTGGGCTGGCCGTTGCCGCGTTGGGCACGGTGCTTTACCTCTGGCAGTTTCCGCATTTCATGGCAATCGCCTGGCTCTACCGACGGCAGTATGCTGCCGCCGGTTTGCAGATGCTCACCGTCGTGGACCCAAGCGGACTGCGGGCAGCAGGGCAAGCTCTGGCTGCCGCATTGGCAATGGTGCCGGTCAGTCTGGTACTGGCAGTGCCTTCTGCCAGCACTCGGCTTTTCCTTACCGCTGCGGTTGCCTCAATCGTTTATGCTGGGGCATCCGCGTGGTTTGCCTTTCGTAGGGATGACCGTTCGGCTCGGCTTCTCCTGCTGACTTCGTTGGGAGTACTTCTGGTGTTGATGTCTGCTGCGGTCACTTTTGGTGGCCCTGCAGTGCTTGGTCAGGCATAGTCCTTGGTGACCAGCCTCTGATTTTATTGCTTGCCGCTCGTTTTCCTGATTTCACCTTCCAATAACCTAACCTCAAATTTTTCTGATGAACGCATCTGCTGCTTCCCTCGGACATGACTCCCACGGCCATCACGGGCCCGTCTTGCAGTATCAGCCAGGCCTGCCGCTATCCCGTGGAAAGCTGATCATGTGGCTGTTCCTGTCCACTGAGATCATGTTCTTTGCGGCGTTACTTGGTAGTTATGTGGTGCTCCGGTTTGGGGCTGCCGTTTGGCCCAAGCCGCACCACGTTCATCTCAGTGAGCCCATTGGGGCGATCAACACGTTTGTTCTGATCTGCTCAAGCGTCACCGTGGTGTTAGCCTTGGAGGCTGCACGGGCCAACAAGAAATCGCTCGCCAAGACATGGATGCTGCTCACCCTCTTGCTGGGGTCACTTTTTCTAGGCATCAAGGCCTATGAATATGCCGCCAAATTTTCGCACGGAATCTACCCTTCAGCGCCTCGCGGAATGGTCTATGAACGCCCCGACCTCTATTACGGTTCGGCGGTGCGGGCTCGGTTAGGCGAACCCGTGATCATTGAGCGGATGAAGGAACTCTTCACAAAGCCAGAAGGGGAACTGCGGCCTGAAGAGGTGACCGGGCGGCAGCGGTTAAAGCAGGTCAGGGACATGGTCAATGATCCCAACCAGCAGGCCTTCGATCTGGCTGTTGTCGCTGATCAGATCATGCCCCTGCCGGCTGAATCGGCCGACGGGCACGGCCATGGCGGTGGCCTCAACGACACCTTCTCGTGGCTCAAACTGCCAGTCGTCATTCCTGGCGGCAACATGTGGGCAAGCACCTATTTTCTGTTGACCGGCTTCCATGCTGTCCACGTGATAGTCGGGCTAATCGTCTTTGCCATCCTGCTGCTTTATGAGTTGGGTCCGAAGCGTGCCGGAATGATCGAGAATGCCGGCCTCTATTGGCACTTTGTTGATCTCGTCTGGATCTTTCTTTTTCCCTTGCTTTACCTGTTCTAACTTTGTCGTGAAGGACGTTGTGGCCTGCAGTGCCACCGTCTCCTGAAAACCTGTCGGGAAAGGCTCGTTATGTCTGCAACACCCTCCGGCCACAATCCTGCCAATGTCCATGGCCCGGTGACCTCACCAGGCGCACTGCCGGAAGATGTCGGCAGTGAAACTGCAGATCATCATTCTGATGGCGGTCATGGTGGTCTGGGGCAGTATCTCGCTGTCTTCGTCGCCCTCTGTTTCTTGACGACGATGTCTTTCTTTACGTATTCGCCCTACTGGCCTTGGCGAGATGAACCCCAGGTCGGCTGGGCCTTCATGATGGCTGTTTCCTGTACGAAAGCCTTGCTGGTGGTTTTGTTTTTCATGCATGTGCTCTGGGAGGCGAACTGGAAATACGTGCTCACCATCCCTGCAGCCATGATGGCAATCTTTCTGGCAATCATGTTGATTCCAGATATTGGTCTCCGGAATCGAATGGTGTCGCAGGAACGTGCCCTGCACATGGCACGTGGATCTGATTTGCTGTTACTTGAGCAGGCTGCGGCTGCTGGAGAAAATGCTGATGCAAGCCACGAAACTGGAAGTCATGGCCATTAATCCGTGTGTTCTACACTCAGGCCAGGTGTTCTCTGCTAGTGGGATTGCCCATCTCCAGGTGTGGAGGGTAGTCGCGGCTAGTTTCGTGTTGGTTTTGGTGAGTGGCTGTGGGACGTCACTCCAGAGCCCATCGGCCGCACCCGCTTCGAGCCAAGGATCTTTGCAGCAGCAAAGCACTTCGGATGAGCCACTTCCAGCTCCCGAGTCGATGCCACCCGGCGAACCAGCGGCCCGGTTTCAGTTGACCGACCAGCAGGGCGATGCCTTCGATTCAGCGAGCCTCGCCGGCAAGGTCTGGATGGGCAGCGTCTTTTTTTCCAACTGTCCGGGGCCTTGCTTCCGGGAGAATCAGGCGATTACTGACATTCTTCGCGAGATTGACGATCCTGATTTTATTGCAGTCAGCCTCACATGTGACCCTGAGAATGATACGCCGGAGGTGCTGTCTCATTATGCCGAACGCTTTGAGGCTGATCCCGCACGCTGGAAGTTTCTCACGGGTGATATGGATGTGATTAAGCAGGTGGGAACGAAGACCTTTCTCCTTCCAGTTGAAATCGGCGTGCATTCAGAGCGGGGTGCAGTCTTCGATCGCCAGGGACGTCTGCGGGGGAGTTATCACCTGCTGCAGGAAGACCGGGTGAAGAGACTGAAGAAACTGATCCGAGAGGTACTAGCTGAGGAGGAAGCAGCTGAATCGCCAGCTGAATCACCGGGAGAAGCACTGTGAATGCAGCATGGCTTCTGGCGATTCATCCGTTGGCGACGCTTAACGCGGTACTCAACGGACTGGCAACCTGCCTCCTCATCGCTGGCTGGATTTTGATTGCTCGCGGAAACTGGAAGGCACACCGTGCTGTCATGGTGGCTGCCTTCGCCGTGTCGGCAGTGTTTCTGGTTTCGTATCTTGCCTACCACTATCTGGTTGGCCATGTTTCTTTCGCGGGCACTGGAACGGTCCGGATGGTCTATCTTGCCATCCTGCTGACCCATATCGTGCTCGCGGTTGCCGTGCCGGTATTGGCTATTGCGATGTTCGTGCTGGCCTGGCGAGGCCGCTGGCAGCAGCACAGAAGACTAGGACGCATCACGCTGCCCATTTGGCTCTATGTTTCAATCACAGGCGTGGTGATTTACTGGATGGTTTATCACCTCTACCCCGCCAACGCGGAGCATGGCGGTGGGGAAACACCTGTGGAAATCAGCCTGGAGCAGCCCCTAAGGGCAGCCGAGAGGATCGAGAAACTGCCTGTCTAACGGGTTTCATTTTTGGCTTCCGCCGCAGGCATCGCCTCTGGCAGAAGTGCTGCCTATAATTTGCGTATGAGATACGCTCGTTCGATTGCGCTGTTTGTGGTGTTTGCCGCTGTTGTGTTGGTGGTCGATGCAGTGGCATGCCCAACCTGTAAAGAAGGTCTGGCAGCAGCCGATTCGCAAGGGGCCAACGTCGCCCGTGGCTACTTCTATAGCATCCTCCTCATGCTGGCGATGCCCTTCACGCTCGCGGGCTCATTCGGCCTTTATGTCTGGCGCGAGATGCGGCGGCAGCAACAGGCCGGCACAACCGGCGAAGTGATGCCGGGCGAACACCCTGGAAGTGATTCGGTCATCGAGGGCGGGCGGGAGAGTCGCCATGAAACGCGTCTGCCAGCCGCAACCATGTAAGACGGCCAGCGCGCCCCGGTCATGCTGGCGGTCGCTGGTTTTCCTGCTGGCAACTAGTCGTTTCCTGACGGGAGGGGCGTTTGCGGCTGAGTCGCGACACTCCCTCGCTGACTACCTCGCGAAGTGGCAACTCACTCCATCAGGCTGGCGGGATTCCTTTCAGCCGGGTGGGCCGCCTGTTTCTGTCGGGCTGTCACCGGCAGCCGGTAGGCTGGTGGTTCGGCTTCTCGACCGGTTGGATGCGGCTCCGCCGGAATGGCAGCAGGCCTGGGCAGTCGAGGCGTTGCCACTGACCCACGAGACTGCTTCTGATTCGCTCGGGGCCTGCCGGCCTGTTCGGCTGGAGGGCACGATCACCGAGGCCGTTCACGTTAACTTGTCGGAGGAACTGGCTCTGGTGGCGGGCCGTCGTACGCTTGGGCAGGTGACTCTCACTCAGCCAGGCGGGCTGAAGTGCCGTCTGCTCGTCCCTGAACTTCCGATAGGCTTGTTCGGTAACGCTGGCATCGGTCAGCGGGGTGGGGCGATAGCCGTGCTGGTAGCCGAGGAAAGCCCGCAAGATTCAGGGACGGAGTCGTTTTTGGCTGTGTCGACGCGGTTTTCGTGGTGGCCCGAGACGCTACTAGGCCGCCTCGGCATGGACTACGGGCTGTTTGGATCGGTCCGTGACGGCCAGCCACTTGTGGCGGAAGAGGCGGAGGCGTTCTATGCAGCCTTGGCGGCCTGTCGAAATGCTCCTGAACCGACAGTGAAGCTGGAGACGGGGGAGGGCGATCTTGTGCCTCTGCTCGACCCTGCTGCCAACTGGTTTGATCACCATCGTGGTGAACAAGTCGTCGTGGCGGGAACAGCACGACGAATTGTTCGGGTGCCTGTTCCAGAGCCGCGTTGGCAAATGCTCTTGGGGCGTGATCACTACTGGGAAGTTTTTGTGTTTGTCCCCACCCCGCTCATCGAGGTTGCCGGACACCTTCAGGAGAGCTTTCCTGTGGTCTGTTGCTGCCTCGAACTCCCGGCCGAAATCCCCCGGGGAGCGAGGGTCAACGAACCAGTGTCTGTGACCGGATTTGGCTTCAAGCGGTATCGCTACGAAACCAGACGGGCTGCCACTGCCTCGTCTCGTGGCCAACCGCAAGAAGCGCCCTTGCTGGTGAGCCGATCAGTACAGTGGTTGCCCACTGCGGCTCCCATTGGTCTTCCTCTGTGGGGAAAGTGGCTGCCGGCCATGGCGGCGATTGTGGCTACCGTAGGGCTCCTCTGGGCCTTCCTACGCACCGGCCGGCGGCGTACGACCGCAGCCTTGCCCGAACAGATCGAGATCCCGCTGGTAGCAGGCGGTGCCGCTCCAGATGAGGATTCGGCAACACATCCATCCCGGCCGGGGGGCGACCTGTTCATTTCTCCAGAACCGGCACCGCGTGGTGATTCCTGCTCGGATTAACCAGTAGTCCGACTGCGGACTGGTGTCAGTTGCAAGAAGGCCAGCGAGGCAAGGCCGTAGCCTAGGTTGCCTAGCCTGCCCTTGTTCGCGGCTGGCCGCTCGAGGCCGGCAGGTGTCTGCAGGCTGCCATTGCTCCACTGCTTGTGGCTGCGTTAGAACCCCGCCGGCCTGTACCCGTCGGTGCTTGAGTTCATGCCATGGGCTGTAGGCCAAGACCTCCTAAGGACGCCCTCCCAGGGAAGTCCGACGTTACGAATCGCTTTGATACGCCGAGCAGAGGAGCCGCGATGAAACACCACCTTGCCACTGGCGAAACACGCTTGTCCGTCAGGAGTCGGTTCGTTGACAGTCAGCGGCAGCAGGCCCCTGTGCCGGAGCGAACAGGTGCCAGCGATTCAGGCCACCGTGACCGTGTCTTTCTGCCGCTGGGCTATGAACCGGGGTATGACTATCCCCTGCTTGTCTGGCTGCCGGGGGCAGATGCCGGTCGGTTTGATCTTGGCCGCACCATGGTTCGGCTGAGCCTGAGGAACTACCTTGCCGTTCAGGCCGATCTCGCTGGTGGTGCAGAAGGCTGTTTTCAGGCAGTCGAGCAGATGGTCGATCGGTACAGCGTTCATTCACGTCGAATCTATCTGATTGGCACAGGTGATGGTGGGACGGCCGCTTTTCGGATCGCCTGTCGGCAGGCAACCGCCTTTGCTGGCGTGATTTCAGTTGGCGGGCGGTTTCCTCTCGGTGAAGGCCTGTTTGGGCGTCTCAGTGACATTCGCGAGTTGCCAATGCTGCTCTGTTGCACCACGGGATCGCTTGCCGATTCGGCCCCCATGCAGCATGACATTGATCGCACCCTGCGTCTCTTCCATGCGGCGGGCGGGCTCTTTGGCCTGCGGGTATATCCGGAACTGGCCGGTGCCCGCTGGCGGCCGGCAGCGAGCCGGGCTGTGTTGCACGACGTTGATCGCTGGATCATGGATGAGGTCTG
Organism: Planctomycetia bacterium; assembly: GCA_009919445.1. Taxonomy (GTDB): domain Bacteria; phylum Planctomycetota; class Planctomycetia; order Pirellulales; family UBA1268; genus UBA1268. The sequence goes on along the minus strand of RGBY01000047.1, from coordinate 2,705 downwards.
TCGTATTCCCGCCAATGAGGCAACCGCCATCGTCTGACAATTTCTTTTGGTTACTCGTCGTCCATTCTCTTTTTCTGAGGCTGCCATGCGAAACACAATTCCCACCCCTCACGCCCGACGCGATGCCGAGGGCCCGACGCTCTATCCAGTTGTGCAGGAGCTGGTCGGCAGCCTGCAGCGACGTCACGCCGATACCGGGGTGCCGTTGCCACAGTTGACGGTCGATGTTTCTCCCGGGCACGTGTTGCCTGGTGATGCCGAGATAGTGAAGAGCCTGCTTGAACAATGGTTGGCCGAGGCAGTACGGGCGGCGGCTGGCAATGCCGCCATGGCCCGTTCGGCTGAGGTGGTCATTACCAGCGTTCAGTACGCCGATCGTCTGGAGGTTGAGATCGCTGATACCGGTCCCGCTGTTGCGCAGCGAAGGGGTACGAGTGAGGCAGTCGCAGGGCGACTGCGAACAGCAGCCGAGCAGACACTTCTTGATCGTTTGCAGGCTGCGGTGCGGCTTGATGACTGCCCGGAGGGTGGTGTCGCCTTGACGCTCTGCCTGCCGCGACAGTCGCTGCGGCGGGCAGCTGCGTAGCGTTTGGCACTTGGTTTGTTTTTTGTTTGTGAGGGAGGCTCTGCATGGAGGCGGTGCTCGCGTCTGGTTCTGGTCGTCGGCCGGGGCTCTCGCCGGTGCAGGTGATGGCTGCTGGGCTGCTGCTGGTGGCAGTGGTGGTTGCTGTCTGGGCGGTTCAAGAGCGTCAATCGCCGGTGACCGAAGAGGTCGAACTGCTCGCTGGCACCGTCGTTAGTGCCGCTGATCTGGCTGTCATGGAGGCGGTTTTTGACAGGGCCGAACTGAAGGATTACCGCGTGCAGGAGGAGCGGCTCTTCGTTGGCCGTGGTCAGCAGAGCCGATTTCTACGGGCGCTGGTCGATGCCGGTGCGCTTCCGCCTGAATTTGGTGGCAGTCTGCGGCGGGCTGTCGAAAGCGATAGCCCATGGCGTAGCAAGGCGACCCAGGCTGAGCTGTTGCGAATTGCCACCCAGGAAGAGCTGGCTCTGGTTATCAGGACAATGCCGGGGATTGAGCAGGCGGCTGTTCTCTATGACCTCGACGCTGGTGCGGATCTCTTCCGGGGAAGCAATGATGTCAGTCAGACTGCCAGTGTGAGCGTCCGCACAGAAGCAGAGGTTCCGCTTGATCCACATCGAGTTCAGGCAATTCGGGTGCTTGTTGCCTCATCGATTGCTGGCCTGCGGGCTGATCGGGTGGCCGTGACTGATCTCCGCAGCGGCCGTGTCTTTGATGGCCCGCTGGTCTCTGATGCCGAACTGGTTGCGGGAGATCCCGAGCGGGCCCGCGCGGTTGCCTACGAGCGTCATGTAATGGCGAAAATTCGTCAGGCACTCACATTCATTGCCGGTGTCGTGGTCGAGGTGAATGCTTCGGCGATCGAGTCCGTGGTGCCGACTGACAAACCTGCAGGGAGCGAGCTGGCCACCGGGCCGCGGGCTGCTGCCAATGTGCCGGCAAGCGTAGGAGAGCGGCCAGGACGGGGCCGAGATATGGCCAGTCGTGTGGTGCAGGTCTCAGTTGCCATTCCGGAGACCTATTTCGAGCGGCTGCGATCCTCAGTGGCTGTTGCCCGGGAGGAAGGTGATCCAACGGCTGCAGAACTTGTTCGTCTGGAGCGGCTGGTCGTTGGTCTTGTCCCGGCGACTGCTCCTTGGAGTCGGGCTCAGGTTACCATCACGCGGTATCCAGGTCGGCAGGGTGAAACTGCCGGTGCCACTCGTTCCAGTGTCGCAACTAGTACTCAGGGTTCGCCGGGCCAGGCTTCAGCAACAACTGCTTCACCAGGTTTCGCTGCAGTGGTCGCTGGCCTTGGACTGCCTGACCTCGGCCTGCCCCCCGATCGGCTATTGCTGGTGTTCGGGAGCGTCGGGCTGGGCCTGCTGGGTCTGTTGGTCTGGCTCTTCGGCCGTCGTGAATCGATCGAATCCGTGCCCGTTCCCCTCGCCACGGGCTCACGTGAGGCGATTGATTGGCCAACTCTCCAGCGAACGACACCGATTGACCAGCAGGGGGAGGCAGCATGAAGTGCCGAAATCTGCTTGGTTCATCAGTCATCTGGTTCGTTGTTCTCGTCAGTAGCTGGTCTGCGGTCACTGGATTTGCGGAGCCTGCCCCGGCTGTACCGGGGTTGGCTGAAATTCCACTGATATTGGCCGAGCCTGCGGCTGAAGGACCACCGGCACCTGAAGAGAATGCTCGACCCGACTCTGGCTTGCCATTCGACTGGCAGGCTTGGGCGGTGGTGCTGGTGGCTGTGGTGGTGTTGGTCGGCATTCGCCTCGTCGGGAGGCGGAAAGAGGCATCTGTTCCGGCTGACGTCTTTGAGTTACTTGGCGAGGCAACCCTGGGAAATGGCCAGCCGGTTCGCATCGTCCGTTTTGGGCCAAAGACACTTCTCATTGCGAGCGGGAGTAGTGGCCCGATGACGCTGTCTGAACTGGATGACCCGTTGGCCACCGAGTGGATTGCCGCTGCCTGCCGTGGCGAGCAGACCTTGCGAGTCGCCAAGGGATACACGCGGGGAGGAGATGCTACCGCTGAAACACCGGCGGCTCAGGGGCAGGGAAACGTCAGAGCGGCGAGTCAATCGCAGGGCCTGTTCCAGCCTGAGGTGGCCTGATGAGATATGCCGGCATTC